>NZ_JBKBOV010000069.1:0-14989 GCF_046293535.1 Massilia sp.
ACAGGACCGTGAAACGACTTTGCGCCGATGATAGTGCTGCAACCAGTGTGAAAGTAGGTTATCGTCAGGCTAGTTATATGAAAAACCCCACCAGATGATTCTGGTGGGGTTTTTTGCTTTATAGCCAAACCCCGCTGTTCGGATCCGCATTGCGGATCCTCTCTCTGGTGGGGTTTTTTGCTTTGTGCATGCTTTTCATCCTCTCCGCATGTAATGACGAATTTATCGCTCATTGTCATATTTACTTGATCGTTGCAACTATTGCTACGTTACACTTCTTGTTTCTAGATTAATTCGAAATAACAATGAAGAAGACGCGACGCAATCTTTTCCGCGGCATCGGCGCCACGCTCGTCCTGCTCCTTGCCGGGTCGGCCATTGCCTTGTCCAACGCGCGCGTCGAACTGACCGAGAACGGTGCGCACCGGCGTCTCCTGGTGCCGATCGGAATCGGCATGGTGGGTTTCAATACCTTTGCAGGCACCGGCGACAAAGTTCACATACCTGGCTTTCTTGACGGCCCGGTCGTGCGCAGGAAGCTTGACGGCAGCTGGACCGCCACCTGGTTCTGCGAGAACGAAGTGCGGCAACTGGCCGGCTCCGCCGCGGAGCTCGCGATCGACTGCGCGGGAAAGCGCAGTGTCTTCCCGGTCGCGCGCATGCCTGTGGTGGCGGATGCCGTCTTCGATACCCCGTCCGACACGCTCATCCTCAGCGACATCGAAGGCAACCTGCGCTTTCTCGATGCCGCGCTGGAGTCGCTGGCCGTCACCGACGCACAGGGCAACTGGCGTTATGGCGACAAGCATCTCGTGATCGCCGGCGATGCCGTCGACCGCGGCCGCGACGTCTTCGCGGTCCTGTGGCGTCTTTATGCGCTCAGCCTGCAGGCCAGGGATGCCGGCGGCGCCGTCCACCTCGTGCTCGGGAACCATGAACAGTATCTGCTGCGCGGGAACACCTCGCGCGCCAATCGCGACCACCTGTACGCCCTGACGCGCATGGGCGGCCAGCCCGATGCCTTCGGGCCGGACACGCTGATCGGCCATTGGTTGCGCCAGCAACCCGTCATCATCAAGAGCGGGCACACCGTGATCACCCACGGCGGCGTGAACCCCTCGGTGGCCAATGCCGGCTTCACCGTCCATCATCTCAACAGCGCGATGCGGCGTTACTGGTCGGGGGACCTGCCCGGCAAGGCGGAGCTCGACGCCGTGATCGGCCCGGCCGGCCTGACCCAGTACCGCGGGTACCTGGAGGACGGCGAGGAGCGGTTTGCCCGTGCGACGCCGGCCCAGCTCGGCGACGTGCTCGCGCACTTCGGCGCCAGGTCGATCGTCGTCGGGCACACGCTGGTCGAGCGCGTGACGGCGCTCCATGAGGGCAAGGTGTGGGCCATCGACGTCAACAGCAACACGGCGCGGCCCGAAGCGCTCCTGATCCGCAATGGCGAAGCTATCGTGGTGCCGACCGGGGTCGCACGCCAGCTCGGCCAAGAGGGCGGGCGCCGCCTGACCCGCCCCTTCAGCCTGTTCGCAGCGGGCGACCTGGCCATGCTCGAGGAACTGGTGAGGTCGAACTACGCGCTGTCGCGGATTCCCCAGCCTTACTGAGGCCCCGCACCAGTCCTCATGAGCGTCAGCAGGCGCCCGAGGACAGGCGCCGTCGCGTCGGCGATGCGCTCGATGCTCTGTTCGCGTAATAGCGCGGTATCGACCATGTGGCTGGTGTGCAGCCCCGCCCAGGCCAGCAATGCGGCCCCGGCTTCCGGATGATCGAATACCCCGTGCAGGTAGGTACCCAGCACCTGGCCATCGCTGGAACATGCGCCCTCGGCGCGCCCCTCGATCATGAAGGCCGGCCGCGCCAGTGCTGCGCCGCTGGAGACCCCCATGTGGATTTCGTATCCCTGCAGCGCGAACGGGGGGCCGCCCGCCAGGCTTGCCTGACCCCCGACCAGCGCCAGCCGCTTCTCGCGCGCCAGTTCGGTTTCGAGATCGAGCAGTCCCAGCCCTTCCGACACGCCCGGCTCCGCTTCGACCCCGTGCGGGTCGGCGACCGAGCGGCCGAGCATCTGGAAGCCGCCGCAAATCCCGATGACCTTGCCGCCATAGCGCAGGTGCCGCGCCAGTTGCGCGGGCCAGCCCTGCCTTCGCAGCCAGGCGAGATCGCCGCGGGTGTTCTTGCTGCCCGGGAGGATGACGAGGTCCGCCGGCGGCAGCGCCTCGCCGGCGCGCACGAAGCGCAGGTCGACCTCCGGGTGCGCCCGCAGCGCATCGAAGTCGGTATGGTTGCTCATGCGCGGCAGGCTCGGCACCACGATGCGAAAGCTTCCCCGGCCCGATTGCGCCGGCTGCACCGCGTCTTCGGCATCCAGGTACATGCCGTGCAGGTAGGGCAGGACGCCCAGCACCGGCTTGCCGGTCTGCTGCTCGAGCCAGTCGAGACCCGGCTCGAGCAGCTTGACGTCGCCGCGAAAGCGGTTGATGACGAAGCCGATGATCCGCCCGCGCTCCGATTCCGACAGGCAGGCCAGGGTCCCGACGATGTGGGCGAACACGCCGCCGCGGTCGATGTCCGCCACCAGGATGACCGGGCAGTCGACCGCCTCCGCGAACCCCATGTTCGCGATGTCGCGGTCGCGCAGGTTGATCTCGGCCGGACTGCCCGCGCCCTCGACCACCACCGCTTCGTACTGCGACAAGAGCCGCGCATGCGATTCCAGCACGGCCGCCATGGCCACGCTCTTGTACTGGTGGTAGTCGCGCGCGTTCATCTCGGCACGCACGCGGCCGTGGATGATCACCTGGGCCCCGGTGTCGCTCGAGGGCTTGAGCAGGACCGGGTTCATGTCGGTGTGCGGGTCGATGCCGGCGGCGAGCGCCTGCAGGGCCTGGGCGCGTCCGATCTCGCCGCCGTCGCTCGTGACGGCGCTGTTGAGCGCCATGTTCTGCGGCTTGAACGGCGCCACCCGCAGGCCGCGGCGCAGCAACAGCCGGCACAAGGCGGCGACCACGGTGCTCTTGCCGGCATCCGAGGTCGTCCCCTGCACCATCAGGGTAGCGAAGGGCAGGGCGCTCATCGGGTCCGGTGCCGGCGCGCCAGCTCGAGCTTTTCGCACAGCACCGCGGTGCCGGCGATCATGCGCGGACCCGCGCGGTTGAGCAGGTCCCCGTCGACCGTGAACAGGTTGCCCTTGCGGGTGGCCGTCAAGGACGAATACGGCTTCCACAGGTTGACGCCGCCGTAGTTCTTCTCGGCGGTGCCGAACACCGCTTCCGGATCGGCCTGCAGCACGCTCTCGACCGACACGATCGGCGCGGTCACCGTCAGCTTGTCGAAGATGTTCTCGCCGCCGCACAGGCGCAGCGCGTCGGTGACGATATGCCGGCCGCTGAGCGTGTACAGCGGCTTGTCCCACACCTGATAGAAGGCACGCACCGTGGGACGCCCGGCGTAGCGCTCGCGCAGCCCGGCCAGTTGCCGGCGCAGCTCCGCCGCGGCGGAATCCGCCACCGCCTGGGTGCCCATCAGCTGGCCGAGGCGCGCGACGTTGTCCGGAATGCCTTCCAGCTTCTGGGGATCGCTCAGGAACACGGGCACGCCCAGCTTGCGCACGGCCTCGATCTGGCGTTCGGCGTTGTTGTGCATCCAGGCCACGATCAGGTCCGGCTTCATGCTGATGACGCGCTCGAGGTCGATCTCGCGGTTCGAGCCGATGCGCGGGATGCTTTTGGCGGCTTCGGGGTAGTCGCTGTAATTGACCGCGCCGACAATGTGGCTGCCCCCGCCCGCGGCGAACAGCAGCTCGGTGACGTGCGGCGCCATCGAGATCACCCGCAAGGCCGGCTTGTCGAGCGTGACCGCATTGCCCGCGTCGTCATGCACCGTTACCGCGCCCGCCGCCGGCGCAAGCAGCGCTGCTGCCAGAACCACCATCCGTCTCATCGATTGCTCCATGCTTGAAGTGCCTCATCGAGGCGCTGCCATCCCGCTTCGTCCGCCGGCAGGCCGATGCGGATGCCGCGTCCGGCCTCGCGGAACAGGCGGCACCAGATGCCGCGCTGCGCCATGTGCGCGTGGAAGGCCTCGGGGTGCGCCTCTGCCCACCAGTGGAACAGCGGCGTGCCGCCGGCCTGGATGCCGTGCGTCGCCAAGAGGCTGCGCATGCGCCGGCCGGACACCTGCAACTGCGCGAAGGCCTGCCGCTGCCAGTCCAGGTCGCGCAGCGCCTGCCCAGCCACTGCCTGCGCCGGACCGCTGACCGTCCACGGTCCCAGCAAGTCCTCGAGCGAGCGCAGCGTGACGGCGTCGGCGCCGACGAATCCCAGCCGCAACCCTGCCAGCCCGAAGAACTTGCCGACCGAGCGCAGGACGATGAGGCCGGGTTGGCCCGCATGGGCGGCCACGCTCAGCGCCGGATCGGTGTCGCCGAATGCCTCGTCGACCACCAGCCAGCCGCCGCGCCGTCCCAGCCGTGCAGCCCAGGCCAGCAGGCGTTCGGGAGCGATCGTCTCGCCGGTGGGGTTGTTGGGATTGACCACCACCACGACCTCGCTGTCGTCGATCGCGCCGTCCAAATCTTCATGGGAGGCGAGCCGCAACACGTGTCCCTGCTGCAGCCAGGCGTGCGCGTGTTCGGCATACGAAGGGTGTGACACCGTGACCCGCGAGCGTGGACGCAGCCGGGGCAGCGCCTGGATCGCGGCCTGGGTGCCTGCGACCGGCAACAGGGCCGGCGCACCGTAGTAGGCGCAGGCTGCGGCGGCCAGCGCCGGATCCGGCTCGGGCAGGCGGTGCCAGGCATCGGCTGCCAGGGTGGGGGCGGGATAGCCGTGCGGGTTGATGCCGGTCGACAGGTCGATCCAGTCATGCTGTCCGTACAGGCGCGCGGCCTCGCGCAGCTTGCCGCCATGCTCAAGCATGCTGCCTCCACGCCAGGACGGCGGCGGCGGCGGCCACGCCCAGCCAGAGTACGGTGGTCCGTAGAACCAGGCGCCAGGCGCGCACGATGTCCGTCGCGGTGGCGTTCGGCCCCGTGCCGAGCGGCGGACGCTGCTCCAGACGTCCATCGTAGACGGCGGCGCCGCCGAGCGAGACGCCGAGTGCGCCGGCGCCGCTTGCCATGACCGGGCCGGCGTTCGGGCTGCTCCAGGCGGGCGCCTGGGTGCGCCAGCATCGCCAGGCGCGTGCGCGTCCGGCGCCTGCCAACACGACGTAGGACAGCGCGGTCAGCCGCGCCGGCACATAGTTCAGCATGTCGTCGATGCGCGCCGCGGCGCGGCCGAACAGGAAGAAGCGCGCGTTCCGGTAGCCCCACATCGCATCGAGCGTGTTGGCAAGGCGGAACAGGACGGCGCCGGCGCCGCCCGCGACCAGGAACCAGAACAGGGTGCCGAACACCGCATCGTTGCCGTTCTCGAGCAGCGACTCGGCGCCGGCTTTCGCCAGGTCGGTTTCGCCGGCGTCATGCGTGTCGCGGCTGACGATCCACGACGTGCGGGTGCGTGCGCTTGCCAGGTCGCCGGCACGCAGCGCGTCGACGATCGGCATGGCGTGGTCGCGCAGGCTGCGCAGGCCGATGCAGGCATACAAGAGCAGGGCGTGCAGCCACAGGCCGGCATGCTGCACCGCCAGCCAGGCCAGCAGGGTCAAGGGCAGCACGGCCAGCAACCAGGCCAGCAGCCCGCGCACCAAGCGCAGTCCGGCGCGGTTCAGCCGGCGTTCGATCGCTTGCGCCAGCTTGCCGAAGCCGACCAGCGGATGCCAGCGCCGCGGCTCGCCCAGCAGCAGGTCGAGCAGGACACCTGCGGCCAGCAGGCCGGCCAGCTGCGGCAGCGACAGCCCGCTCAGCATGCGGCGCCTTTCAGTATCAGCGGCAGCCCGGCTGCCACGAATACCGCCCGGTCGGCGTGCGCGGCCACGGCCTGGTTGAGCCAGCCCGCTTCGTCGGCAAAGCAGCGCGACACCGCGCCCCACGGCACGATGCCCAGGCCGACTTCGTTGGAGACGAACACGATCTCTCCTTCGGCGCCGGCATCGAGAATATCCAGCAGCGCGGCGCGCTCCTGGTGAAAGCGCTCCGGCAGCGCCACCTCGCCCACGTCGGGCCAGGCGCGGCCGTCGCAGAACATCAGGTTGCTGAGCCAGAGCGTCAGGCAGTCGACCAGTACCAGCCGTTCCGGCCTGCAATGCTTCCTCAGCACGGCCGCCAGTCCCAGTTCTTCTTCGACCGTATGCCAGTGGGCGGGACGCCGGGAGCGGTGCTGGGCAATGCGCGCGGCCATCTCGGCGTCGCCGGCGCGCGCGGTGGCCACATAGACGACTTCCTTGCCGGATGCCCGCGCCAGCCGTTCGGCATAGGCGCTCTTGCCGGAGCGCGCTCCGCCCAGCACCAGGGTAGTGCTCATGTCCGCCCTCCGCCGAGCAGCGCGGCCACGGCCGGCGGGTTGGACGGGAAGTAGGCGTGGAAGTAGGAGGCGGTGAGCGAACCAATGCGGTAGACGGCTTCGCCTTGCGCGCCGTTGCCGGTCTTGACGGTATGCGCCTGCGCCGGCGCCACGGTCTCGAAGCGCGAATAGTGGAAGCTGTGGCCGCGCACCGGTCCCTGCCCGGTCGGCATGGCATGTGCGCCGAGGCCGGCGAGGCGCGGCTGCATGTGCACTTCGCCCGGCAGCAACCCCACCATGGGCCAGCGCTGCCCGCCCTGGTCGGTGAGCCCGTCGGCGAGCACCATCATGCCGCCGCATTCGGCCAGGATCGGCACGCCGCGTGCATGGATCGCACGGATCGACGATTGCCAGTCGGCCGCCTGCGCCAGTTCGGCGCAGTGCAGCTCCGGATAGCCCCCCGGCAGGAAGACGGCGTCCGCATCCATCGGCACCGCTTCGTTCGCGAGTGGCGAGAAATAGCGGAGGCGCGCGCCCATCCTTTCCAGCAGTTCCAGGTTGGCGGGGTAGAGAAAGCAGAAGGCCGCATCGCGGGCAATGGCGACGACCCGTCCGTCCAGCAAACGCTCCACCTCCAGCCACTCGGGAGCGGACTGCGCCATCAATGGCAGGGCGTTCCAGGCATGCTCGTCGAAGCGCAGGCCGTCCGCGAGCTTGTCGAGCAGGGCGTCCAGTCCCTCGACCTCGCCGGGCAGGACCAGGCCCAGGTGGCGTTCCGGCAGCGGCGTGTCCTGGCGTGCCAGCCAGCCGAGCAGCGGGATGTCGCGCAGCGACGCGGCCACCATGTCGGCGTGGCCTTCGCTGGCGATGCGGTTGGCCACCACGCCGGCCAGTTGCACCGGACCATAGTCGCGCAGGCCGCGCGCCACCGCCCCCGCGGTTTGGGCCATGGCCGAGGCGTCGATCACTGCCAGCACGGGCACGCCGAACGCGCGCGCCAGGTCCGCCGCCGAGGGCGAACCGTCGTACAGGCCCATGACGCCCTCGATCAGGATCGCATCGGCTTCGCGCGCCGCGTCGTGCAGGCGGCGCCGGCATTCCTCGAACCCGACCATCCACAGGTCGAGCGTATGCACCGGCGCGCCGGACGCCTGTTCGAGCAGCATCGGATCGATGAAGTCCGGCCCGCACTTGAACACCCGCACGCGCTGGCCCTGGCGCAGCAGCTTGCGCGCCAGCGCGGCGGTGACGCTGGTCTTGCCTTGGCCCGACGACATCGCCGCAACCAGCACGGCGCGCGCCCCCGCATCGCGGTTCATCACCACTCCGTCCCGGCCTGGGCCGCAATGCCCGCCTTGAAGGCGTGCTTGACCACGTTCATCTCTGTGACCGTGTCGGCCACCGCCACCAGTTCAGGCGGCGCCGCGCGGCCGGTCACGACCACGTGCTGCATGACCGGCCGGTCGAGCAGGTCGGCAATCACCGTGTGCACGTCGAGGTACTTGTACTTGAGCGCGATGTTCAGTTCGTCCAGCACCACCATGCCGTAGCCCGGGTCCTGGAGGAAGCGCCTGGCCTGTTCCCAGGCTTCGCCCGCCTTGGCGATGTCGCGTTCGCGGTCCTGGGTTTCCCAGGTATAGCCTTCGCCCATCGCGTGGAAGCTGACCTCGTTGGGGAAGCGGCGCAGGAATTTTTCCTCGCCGGTCGACATGGCGCCCTTGATGAACTGGACCACACCGACCTTCATGCCGTGGCCGAGCGCGCGCGTCAGCATGCCGAAGGCGCTCGAGCTCTTGCCCTTGCCGTTGCCGGTATTGACGATGAGGATGCCGATTTCCTTGTCCGCCGCCGCGATTTTTGCGTCGATGACGGCCTTCTTGCGTTCCATGCGCTGGCGGTGGCGCTCGTTCAATGCAGCAGTCTCTTCTTGGGTCATCTCGTTCATACGCTAGCCTCATGGGGGAGAAAGATGCGGCGGCCGCCGTGCTCGATCATGTCGATCGGGTGGCCGAGGTAGTCGCCCAGCAGCGCCGGTCGCATGATGTCGTCGACCGGGCCGGCCTGCCAGCGGCCGTCGCCCATCAACAGCAGCGCGTGGGTGGAAATGCGGTAGGCGAGGTTCAGGTCGTGGCCGATCATGACCACGGTCTTGCCCTGCTCGCGGCACAGGCCTGCCAGCAGGGCCATGCTGCTGACCTGGTGCGCCAGGTCGAGCGCGTTAGCCGGCTCGTCGAGCAGCAGCAGCGGCGTGTCCTGGGCCAGCAGCGCCGCGATGGCGACCCGCTGGCGCTCGCCGCCGGACAGGGTGCGCACGTCGCGGGCGGCCAGGTCCGCCACTTCCATCGCCTCCAGTGCATGCATGGCGGCCTGGTGGTCGTCGCTGCCTTCCCAGTAGCGGCTGGCGTGGTAGGGATGGCGCGCCGACAGCACGGTCTCGATCACGCTGTACGAAAACGCGTCGTGGCGCGACTGTGCCAGGAAGGCGCGCTGGCGCGCCAGTTCTTCCGGCGCCCAGTCGGCCAGCACCCGGCTGCCGACGAACACCGCGCCGGCATCCGGACGGTGCAGACCGGCCAGCGTGCGCAGCAGCGTGCTCTTGCCGGCGCCGTTGCGGCCGATGATGCTCCAGCATTCGCCGCCCCGAGCGGCCCAGTCGAGCTTGTGCACCAGCAGGCGGCTGCCGGCCTTGAGGTCGAGGTGTTCGGTCCGGATCATCTCACCTCCGCAAACGGTGCAGTTGGTAGAGGAATACCGGGGCGCCGATGATCGCGGTGATCGCGCCGACCGGCAGCTGCTGCGGCGCGATGACGGTGCGTGCCAGCGTGTCGCACAGCACCAGGAAGCTGCCACCCGCCAGCACCGCCGCCGGGATGAGTACCCGGTGGTCGGGACCGAAGGCGAAGCGGCAGGCGTGCGGGACGATCAGTCCGACGAAGCCGACCGAGCCGGCGCTGGTGACGGCGCTGGCCGTCAGCACGCCGGACACAAAAAACAGGCCCTTGCGCAGGCTGCCGACGCGGATCCCGAGCGTGGCCGCCGCTTCCGCATGCAGCGCGACCACGTTCATGGCGCGCGCGTTGCGCAGGGCGTACAGCAGGGCCGCGCCCAGCACCAGCCAGGGCGCCAGGCGCAGCGGCGCGCCGGCCAGGTCGCCGATCATCCAGAAGATCATGCTGCGCAAGCGGCCTTCCGGCGCGATCGACAGCATCAGGGTGACCAGGGCCATGCAAGCCGAGGAGAGGATGACGCCGGTCAGCAGCAGCATCGAGGTGCCGGCTTCGAGCGCCAGGCCGCTGCGCAGGTCGCGCCGGGCCAGCAGGTAGAGCAGCATCGACACCGCCACCGCGCCGGCCAGCGCCGCCATGTCGACCACGATGGCGCTGGCCATCAGGAGCAGGGCCAGCAGGGCGCCCACCGAGGCGCCTGCCGAAATGCCGAGCACGTAAGGGTCGGCCAACGGGTTGCGCAGCAGGGCCTGCATCATCACCCCGGCCAGGGCCAGCGCGCCGCCGGTCACGAAGGCGGTCAGCGCGCGGCCGGCGCGCAGCTCGAGCAGCGAAGCCGCCAGCGAGCTTTCGCCGGACGCCAGCTGGCGCAGCGCGTCCGGCATGTCGGCCAGCGGCACGGCGATCGAGCCCGTCATGCCGGCGAACAGCAGGCTGGCGACGGCGCACAGCAGCAGGGCGCCGATGACGAGCATGGCGCGCCGGCGGTGCGCTTGAGCGGGGTGATGCATGGGTCTCCTTCCCGATGGCGTCCTGGTCAGCGAATGCCGTAGCGCAGGCCGGCGAACCAGGTGCGTCCGCTGGTGCCGTAGTAGCGCGCCAGCTCGTACTGCTTGTCGGCGACGTTGTTCAGGCGGACCAGCAGCGACACGTCGGGCGCCACTTGCCAGCTAGTGTACAGGTTGAGCAGGCCGTAACCACCCAGGCGATTGCGGTTGGCGGCGTCGTCGAAGCGCTCGCCGGAGAGCTGCAGTTCGGCGCCGGCCTTGATCAGGCCCCAGCTGCCGTCGGCGCTGAAACTGGCATGCTTCTTCGAGCGGCGCGCCAGCCGCTTGCCTGTGGTGAGATCCTTCGGATCCTGCCAGTCCAGGCTGCCGCGCAAGTCGATGCCGCTGACGCGCGTCTGGGCCGCCACCGTGACGCCTTCGAGCTGCGCTTCGTTGACGTTGTAGGCGCAGCTGCCGGCGCGCCCCGGGCAGGGCGTGCTTGATACGATCATGTCGGTCAGGCGGTTGCGGAAATACGTGGCGTCGAACTGCACGCCGCCGGCGTCATAGCGCAGGCCGGCTTCGCGGTTGCGGCCCTGTTCCGGACGGTTGGTCGGCAGGCCGTAGTTCGGGAAGTACAGCTCGTTGAAGGTCGGCGCGCGGAAACTGGTGCCGACGCTGGCGGTGGCGCGCAGCCCGTTGCCGAAGTCGTAGCCATAGCCGGCGGCCCCGGTGTTCTTGCTGCCGTAGCTTGATGAGCGGTCGTGGCGGGCGCTGACATCGAACAGGTGGGCGCCGCGCCTGGCCGAATAGACGGCCGCATACGCGTTGGTGGTGCGCGAGCGCGACAGGGCCGCGGTGGCGCTCGATTCCACTTCCTCCTTGCGGTGGCTGTAGAGCAGCTGCAGGGTATCGGGACCGAACGCGATGCTGTTCTGCCAGCTCAGTTCATCCTGCCGGGTGTCGATCTGGCTGGCGCCGGATGGGGCGGCGCTGGTGAAGCTGCCCAGCTTGTCGCTTGAGCTCGCGTACTGCAGGGTGCTGCGCCAGGCGGCGCTGAACTGGCTGGTGGCGTAGACCGCCGCCGTGTTCAGGTCCTGCTCGTTATGGACGTCGTAGGCGGCGCTGCCGCTGTCGTACTGCGCGCGCAGATCGCTGTGCAGGAACTGGGCGCCGACTTCGAACGTCGGGGTCAGCGCGTACGACAGCTGGCCGTTGGCGTTGCGGCGGCGGTAGCCGTCTTCGTCCGGATTGAAGCCGAAGGCGCCCGGCCGCGTGGCGGAGAAGCCGTCCGACTCTTCATGGCCGGCGCCGAAGGCATAGCGCAGGCCCTTGGCCGCGCCGTGCACGCCGGCGTCGAGCTGGCGCGTCGCATTGCTGCCGGCGCCAAGCGAGCCGGTGAAGACCGGACCGCCTTCGCCCTTGCGGGTGAAGATCTGGATCACGCCGCCGATGGCGTCCGCGCCGTACAGGGTGCTGAGCGGGCCGTAGACGATTTCGATGCGTTCGATGGCGCCGAGCGGCACCGCGTTCCAGGCGGCGACGCCGCTGGTGGACGAACCGATGCGCACGCCGTCCAGCAGGACTACGACCGCGTTGCTGTTGGCGCCGCGCAGGAACACGCTGGTCGCGGCGCCGGCGCTGCCGTTGCGGGTGATCTCGATGCCGCGCTGGCGCCGCAGCACGTCGGCCACCGAACCGGCGCCCGAGCGCGCGATCTCGTCGGCATGGATCACGGTGGTGTCGGCTATCACGTCGCCCGCGCGCTGCGGCAAGCGGTTGGCGGTGACGACGACCGAATCGAGGGTTTGGGCGACAGCGGGCGAAACAGATGCAAATGCAAGCGACAGCGCGGCCGCAAGCCGTGTGACAGGAAGGTTCATGAAAAGCTCAATCAAAAGACAACCAGCCGACGTCCCCGTAGGCCAGATTGATCAGAAGCGCGCGCGTGGCACGCTTCCACCTTTTGGCCGGTATCCGGGCTGGCAAGTATGGCCGTCCGACCTTCCCATGCGTTCGCACAGTGGTCATGGAAGACGGTTTGCCGCGTAGCCCGAAGATCGAGCGCGGCACTTGCTTACCGTTGCGGGGGCAGCACACCTTGGCCTTGTTGAAGGGCTTCGTGTTTCCCGTTTAACTGCGGTCGTGAACACGACCGCGAGCACCAAAACGCTGCCATTATACGCAGGCTCGCGCGGCGTTGTCAGTCTTTCAGCACGATGACGTCGCCGTAGCCGATGCGGTGGGGGCTGGAGGCGGCACGCAATGCGGCCTGTTCGATGCTGCCGCCAGTGTGAAGTGCGGACAGCAGGCGGATCGTGCCGGCGTGGCAGATGACGAGGGCGGCAGGGTGCCGCAGCTCCGCGCGAAATGCGGCGACCCGGCGGGCCACGTCAAACACGCTCTCGCCGCCGCCCGGACGGTAGTGCAGCAGGTCGGCGGCCCAGGCGTCGACCTCGGCGCGCGGGATGGCGTCCCATGCGCGCATTTCCCAGGCGCCGAAATCCATCTCGGCCAGGCGCGCATCGAGCCTGACGGGAACGTCGAGTGCGGCGGCAAGCGTCGCGCACCGTAGAAGTGGGCTGGCATAGACGGGCAAGCCCCCTGGCAGGCCAGCCGTGCGCAAACTGGCGGCGACCTGCGCAATTGCTTCGATAGACGTCGAGATGTCGGTACTGCCGTAGCAGACGCCGGGCGCGACCTCCGGTTGCGGATGGCGAACCAGGACCAGCTGCATCGCTTATGCGAGGACGCCGAGGCCGAGCGTACCCAGCACGGCGAGATAGATGAGGACTTCGGCCAGTTGCTGCACGGCGCCGAGGCAGTCGCCGGTATAGCCGCCAATGCGGCGCGCGAACTTGCGGGCCAGCCACCAGGTCGCCGCGACGCTGGCGGCCATCGCGGCAAGCAGCGCGCGCAGGTCGAGCGCACTTGTCGCGAGCAGGATGGCGGCGGCGATGGCGACCGTGGCGGATGCGATGGCGAATTCCGCCGTGCTCATGCGTTCGGCCAGCGGCTTGGCCTTGCCTTCGGCGCGCGCATATTCCATGCGCCAGATGAGGGACGTGGCCGCAAGGCGCGATAGCGGATGGGCGAGCAGCAGCGCGCCAATGGCGCTGCCTGGTGGCAGCATCGCCAGTGCGGTGCATTTCGCTCCGAGCATGCCCACGACACCGATGGCGCCGTAGGCCCCGATCCGCGAATCCTGCATGATCGCGAGCACGCGTTCGCGCGTCATCCCGCCGCCCAGGCCATCGCAGGCGTCGGCGAAGCCGTCTTCGTGAAAGGCCCCGGTGGCATAGATCGTCGCTGCGGTCGAGAGCACCGCGGCGACCGCAGCGGGAAACACCAGTGCAGCGGCGGCGTATACGCCGGCGGCAATCGTACCCACCACGATGCCGACCAGCGGGAAGTAGCGCGAGGCATGATGCAGCCACTCCTGCTCGAAGCCGACCCAGCGCGGGATCGGCAGGCGCGTGAAGAACTGGACCGCGATGAAGAACAGGCGCAGCTGCTGCATGGTGTTACTGCGCGCCGGTGCTGACCTGCGCCGATGCGAAGGTCGCCATCTCGTTCAGGAAGTTGGCGGCCGCGTGCAGCAGGGGCAGGGCGAGCGCGCTGCCGGTGCCTTCGCCCAGGCGCAGGCCGAGTTGCAGCAGCGGCTGTGCGCCGAGCGCCTCGAGCATCAGGCGGTGGCCGTTTTCGCTCGACGCGTGGGCAAACACGCAGTAGTCGAGGATGGCCGGCTGCAGGCGGCTTGCCACCAGCAGCGCGCTGGTGACGATGAAGCCGTCGATCAGCAGCACTTTGCGCAACGCGGCCGCTTGCAGCATCGCGCCGCTCATCATGGCGATCTCGAAGCCGCCGAAGGTGGCCAGTATGTCGAGCGGATCGACGGCGCCGGCATGTTTTCGCACAGCGGCCGCGATGACCTGCTGCTTGCGCTGGACGCCTTCCGGCGGCAAGCCCGTACCGGCGCCGACGCAGTGTTCGAGCGGCAGGCCGGTCAGCTTGTGCATGATGGCCGCGGCGGCGGTCGTGTTACCGATGCCCATTTCGCCGAAACCCACGACGGTGCCGGGCAGGTCGCGCGCCAATGCCATCCCGCGCTCCAGCGCGGCTTCCAGCTGCTGGCGCGTCATCGCGGGCTCGAGGGCGAAGTTGCGGGTGCCTTTCGCAAGCTTGTGGTCGAGCAGGCCGGGGCGCGCGCCGAAGTCGTGGTTGACGCCCGCGTCGACCACGTGCAGCGCACAGTTGTTCTGTCGGGCGAACACATTGATGGCAGCGCCGTCAGCCAGGAAATTCTCCACCATTTGCCAGGTCACGTCCTGCGGGTAGGCCGACACGCCCTCCGCCACCACGCCATGGTCGCCGGCAAATACCAGGATCGCCGGATGCGCGATGCGCACGGCCGTCGAACGCTGGATCAGTCCGAGCTGGGCGGCCAGGGTTTCGAGCCGGCCAAGGCTGCCGAGCGGCTTGGTCTTGTTGTTGACGGCGTCGAGGAGGGCTTGCGACAGGGCCGCATCGGCAGTTGGCGTGATGTGAGGGAGTTGCATTGCCGGGAAGATAAGGTGGAAAAAACGCGACGATAACATAGTCGCAGGCGTTGTCAGTCCCGCCGCGCTTTGCTATAGTCTTGGTCTTCCGGCGCACATCGCAGCTTTCAAAGCAGCGACAGCGAAAGAAGAAAAGAGGGGCTTGACGATAAACGCAGAACACCGCATAATCTCGCTTCTCTGCTGCTGACGAACACAACGCTTCGTAGCGATAGCAGAACAGAACAACGGTTCTTTAACAATCAACAGTCGATAAGTGTGGGCGTTTGATGAAGGTGCCGCTGGCTTCGGTCAGTGATTACTTAAATTATCAAATGTTCACAAAAAAG
>NZ_JBKBOV010000070.1:0-14321 GCF_046293535.1 Massilia sp.
TGCCGCGTTGTAGTCTTTCCAGTTGGTCGTTCGGTACTTCAGCTTTACGGGAGCAATCATGCCGTCAGTTTACCCGTGCTGCGCCTCGGCCGCTGATGGGCCGATTTGTGCAACAAAGCCGATTTGTTGACTTCAATTTCACCGCCAAGGAGTTTTAACTCGGCTTTAACCTTGCTTATATCAGTGAAATTCGTATTAATCGATTTTAATGCGGACGAAATCGCTCCGGAAACCGTAGCATGGAATTTTGCCTCACCGAGCCACAGTTTAACGCCCCCGTTATCTTCGATCGAGAAATGTGCACAGTCGAAACCTTTAATCTGTTCTCTTGTGGATGATCTCAGCCTCGCTTTCGTAACGAATTTCGGAGACTTATAAAAAATACACAAAATAATGTATAGAAGCAGTTCGCCATAGTCGCCTTTTTTGGTAGGCTGAGCGTCCGAGATCCGGGTGAAACTAACTTTGTTCCAGTCGGACTTGTGCAAACATGCGATCTCTTCTTCTGTTAGTGCGAAATAAGGAACCATGTCCCTAATCAGCCCAACTAAATCTTTCTGGCGATATTCGCGCTCTTCGAAGTCGAGCGAATACGAGGCGTCCTTTCCCGATGGACAGCCGAGTTCAGCATTGACCTTGAAAATCTGATTTTGCGCTCTTGCTTTGATCGCTTCATCCATCAGCTGCAATACCCTTCATTCAGCAAACTCTGCCTACACCTAGTAGTGTGCAAATGTCAATAAAAATGTCCATAATGCATCATAGATGAGTAGATGCGGGTTGGCAATATTCCCCATCTTCTGCGAGGATATTGCAACAGATATGATGCGGTGGGCATAAGAAGAGAACTTGTAACATCATCAACGTAAAGGCATGATGGCTTTGCGCAAGCGCTGCGCAGAACTATTGTCGAGAAGACCACAGCCTCACATCTAGGCGCGCTGTCGAGATAGGCTAGAAAATGCGGTAGGCAAACAACTTCGTTAACTCCGTCGTTCTCACACTTGGCTACCGTGAAAAAACGAAAGGGGCCCGTAGGCCCCTCGTTTGAATAGCTACAACCGTTGTGACTTACGCGTCCAGCATTACGCAGTCGACGAAGTAGCCGCGCTTGCCGTCCACCTCGCGCTTGACCAAGCCGTGCACGTCGGTCTCGAAGCCCGGGAAGCGCTCGTTGAAGTCGCGTGCGAAGCGCAGGTAGTCGACGATGGTCTTGTTGAAGCGCTCGCCCGGGATCAGGAGCGGAATGCCCGGCGGGTAAGGCGTCAAGAGGATCGCGGTGATGCGGCCTTCCAGTTCGTCGATCGCCACGCGCTCGATCTGGCGGTGCGCCATCTTCGCAAAAGCGTCCGACGGCTTCATGGCCGGCACCATGTCCGACAGGTACATCTCGGTGGTCAGGCGCGCCACGTCGTACTGCTTGTAGAACAGGTGGATCTCGGTGCACAGGTCGCGCAGGCCGCGGGTTTCGTAGCGCGGGTTGGCCGCGGCGAACTGCGGCATCACGCGCCACATCGGCTGGTTGCGGTCGTAGTCGTCCTTGAACTGCTGCAGCGCGGTCACCAGGGTGTTCCAGCGGCCCTTGGTGATGCCGATCGTGAACATGATGAAGAAGGAGTACAGGCCGCACTTCTCGATGATCACGCCGTGCTCGGCCAGGTACTTGGTCACGATCGAGGCCGGGATGCCGGTGTCGGCGAACTTGCCGTCCAGGCCCAGGCCCGGGGTCACGATGGTCGACTTGATCGGGTCGAGCATGTTGAAGCCCTCGGCCAGCTTGCCGAAGCCGTGCCAGTCGTCCTCGGCGCGGATCATCCAGTCCTTTTGCTCGCCGATGCCTTCTTCCGACTCGACGTCCGGACCCCAGACCTTGAACCACCAGTCGTCGCCGAATTCCTGGTCGACCTTCTTCATGGCGCGGCGGAAGTCCAGCGCTTCCAGGATCGATTCCTCGACCAGGGCGGTGCCGCCCGGCGCCTCCATCATGGCGGCGGCGACGTCGCAGGAAGCGATGATCGAGTACTGGGGCGAGGTTGAGGTGTGCATCAGGTAGGCCTCGTTGAAGGCGTCCTGGTCCAGCTTGACCGTTTCCGATTCGCGCACCAGCACCTGCGAGGCCTGCGACAGGCCGGCCAGCAATTTGTGGGTCGACTGGGTCGAGAAGATCATGGACTGCTTGGCGCGCGGGCGGTTCTCGCCGATCGCGTGCATGTTCTGGTAGAAGCTGTGGAAGGCGGCGTGCGGCAGCCAGGCTTCGTCGAAGTGCAGGGTGTCGATCTTCCCGTCCAGCATTTCGCGCAGGGTTTCGACGTTGTACACCACGCCGTCGTAGGTCGACTGGGTGATGGTGAGGATGCGCGGCTTCTTGTTCACCGCGTCGCGCGCGAACGGGTTGGCCTCGATCTTGCGGGCGATCGACTCGGGGGTGAACTCTTCCAGCGGGATCGGGCCAATGATGCCCAGGTTGTTCCGGGTCGGCATCAGGAACACGGGGATCGCGCCGCACATGATGATCGAGTGCAGGATCGACTTGTGGCAGTTGCGGTCCACCACCACGATGTCGCCCGGGGCGACCGTGCTGTGCCAGACCATCTTGTTCGAGGTCGAGGTGCCGTTGGTCACGAAGTAGCAGTGGTCGGCATTGTAGATGCGCGCGGCGTTGCGCTCGGACTTGGCCACCGGGCCGGTGTGGTCGAGCAGCTGGCCGAGTTCCTCGACCGCGTTGCAGACGTCGGCGCGCAGCATGTTCTCCCCGAAGAACTGGTGGAACATCTGGCCGATCGGCGACTTCAGGAAGGCGACGCCGCCCGAGTGGCCCGGGCAGTGCCACGAATAGGAGCCGTCGTAGGCGTAGTTGACCAGCGCGCGGAAGAAGGGCGGCGCCAGCGAATCGAGGTAGGCCTTGGCTTCGCGGATGATGTGGCGCGCCACGAACTCCGGGGTGTCCTCGAACATGTGGATGAAGCCGTGCAGCTCCTTCAGGATGTCGTTCGGGATGTGGCGGCTGGTGCGGGTCTCGCCGTAGATGTAGATCGGGATGTTCGCGTTCTTGTGGCGGATTTCCTTGACGAAGGCGCGCAGGCCGGTCAGGGCGAAATCGGTTTCCTCGGCCGAGCCGCCGCCGAATTCCTCGTCGTCGATGGACAGGACGAAGGCCGAGGCGCGCGACTGCTGCTGGGCGAACTGGGACAGGTCGCCGTAGCTGGTCAGGCCGAGCACCTCCATGCCTTCCTGCTCCATCGCGGCCGCCAGTGCGCGGATGCCGAGACCAGAGGTGTTCTCGGAACGAAAGTCCTCGTCGATGATGACGATGGGGAAACGAAATTTCATGGACAGCTCCAAAGCGAAGCGCCGCGGAAGCGGCCGGCCCTGGTGGGTCGGTCCGCCGGCCACGGCACCGGAAAAAAGAGGAAACGGATTTTCGCAGATATTAAGCGCGCCGGTGCAATTATTTTGCAGCTTTATCTACGCAATACCCGCAAGAGTAGCCAGTCGAGGCGCTGCCTGTCGCACACTAGCTGGCCAACTTCCTGCCGAGCCGCCGGAAGGCCTCGGTGAGGGCCGCCGCGCCGAAGGCCGCCAGCAGCGGTCCGGCCGAGAACGGCACCGGATCGGCCTGGATCGCCGCGAACAGGGCGAGCGTGATGCCGAAGGCGGCCACGGCGCTGGTGAGCGTGAGCAGCCAGGTGCGGCGCGACAGCAGGGTGATGGCGGCCAGCGAGATCGCGATCTGCTGCGCCACCGCGGCGGCGGCCCACTGCCGGTGGCGGTGCAGCTCCTGCTCGGACAGGGTGTTCCATTCGCTCGAGCTGGCTTCGAAGCGTTCCGCTTCCTGGCGAATGGCGTCCTTCTCGACGCCGTAGCGGCGCATCTCTTCGCGATAGCGCGCCCCGTCCGCGCCGGGCAGGGTGGCGGCCACCTCGGCCAGGTTCTGGCGGTTGGTCTTGGCCTGGTAGTGGTTCCAGGCATTGGCCGCGCTGGTCTTGTCGATCGCCGCATTGCTCTTGTACAGGGCGGCGTTGTTGTGCGAGGCGCTGCCGATGAAGCCGAACATGGTCCCGAGCGTGGCCAGGATGGCGATCAGGACCGCCACCTTGCCGGCGAAACCGTCGCCGCCGCGTGTGCCCGGGGTGCGAACCGCCTGCTCCGTCATGGCTCAAGTCTCCTTGCGCGTATAGGTGACGTAGGCGAAGCCGACACCGTTCGCCTCCGAATGGTGGGTCTCGCGCGCGCTTTCCCGCCACACGGCCGGGTCGATCGGCGGGAAGAAGGTATCGCAGCGGAACACATGGTCGATCTCGGTGACGATCATGCGGTCGGCCAGGTGAATCGCCTCGTCGAAGATCTGGGCGCCGCCGATGATGCTGGCCGGTTCGCCGTTCAACAGGTCGATGGCGGCCTGCAGCGAACCCGCCGTCTCCACGCCCTCGTGCGACCAGTCCGGATTGCGGGTGACGACGATGTTGCGGCGCTTGGGCAGCGGGCGGCCGATCGAATCGAAGGTCTTGCGGCCCATGACGATGGGTTTGCCCAGGGTGACGCGCTTGAAGTGCGCCAGGTCTTCCGGCAGGTGCCACGGGAGCTGGTTATCGATGCCGATGCCGCGCTGGGCGTCGATGGCCACTACCAAAGTCAAAGCTGCATTGCCCATCGTCGTGTCCGTCGTCATGTGTGGAGGTAGGAAATGTTGTCGTTTTGCAAGCGCAATGTCAAGCGCCAGGTAGGTATTTCACACCGCCACCGGCGCCCGGATCGCCGGGTCCGGATCGTAGCCGACGACCTCGAAGTCCTCGAATCGGTAGTCGAACAGGGACGCTGGCTTGCGGCGGATCTGCAGGCGCGGCAATTCCTTCGGCGTGCGCGAGAGCTGCAGGTCGACCTGCTCCAGGTGGTTGCTGTACAGGTGGCAGTCGCCGCCGGTCCAGATGAATTCGCCCACTTCCAGGCCGGCCTGCTGGGCCATCATGTGGGTCAGGATCGCGTAGGACGCGATATTGAAGGGCACGCCCAGGAAGATGTCGGCGCTGCGCTGGTACAACTGGCAGGACAGCTTGCCGTCCGCCACGTAGAACTGGAACAAGGCGTGGCAGGGCGGCAGCTTCATGTTCGGCACGTCGGCCACGTTCCAGGCCGATACGATCATCCGGCGCGAGTCAGGGGTGTTGCGGATCTGGTCCAGCACTTGCGAGATCTGGTCGACGTGGCCGCCGGAAGGCAGCGGCCAGCTGCGCCACTGGTAGCCGTAGATCGGGCCGAGGTTGCCCTCGGCATCGGCCCACTCGTCCCAGATGCTGACGCCGTTTTCCTTCAGGTAGGCGATGTTGGTCGAGCCCTGCAGGAACCAGATCAGTTCATGGATGATGGACTTGAGATGGACCTTCTTGGTGGTGAGCAGGGGGAAGCCCTGCTGCAGGTCGAAACGCATCTGGTAGCCGAAGACGGACAGGGTGCCGGTGCCGGTGCGGTCGGTCTTGACCGCGCCATGCTCTTTCACATGGCGCATGAAGTCGAGGTATTGGCGCATTGGGGATGACGATAGGTGACAGTCCGTCATTGTAACCGAGAGCGGCCGGGTCGATGCCGGTTGTGGCAGCCTCCGCTGCCCGGGCAGGCGTGCGAAGCGGCGCAGGCCGCTCCGGTAGGATAGGCCGATGCCGAACGACAGCAAGTATCCCACCACCCCGGACGGCCGCTACTTCGTCGTCGCGGGCCGCCTCTGGCGCACCAGTAACCCGGCGCTCGCGCCGGAGCTACGGCAGAAACTGGTCGATGAACTGATGGACGCGCGCCGGCAGGTCGGCAGCGCGAAACGGGCAGGCGACCCTGACGCCGAGCGCCGTGCCCGCGCGCAGGTCGATGCGGCCAAGCGTGCGCTCGGCGAGCGCGGGCCGGTCTGGTGGACCGACGGTGCGCCCGACTACAACCGGCGCATGGCCGCGGGCACCCCTTACGCGCAGTGGTACGCGGCATTGCCGCCTTAGGGCGCTTGCTGTCTGCCCGCCGCCAGCGCACGCGCGAACAGCGCAAGCGCCTCGCGCACCCGTTCGTCGGGCGCATTGAGCAGGTTGTCTCCCACGTACAGCTCGAAGGAACTGGTGCCCGGCAGGGCGGCGGCGGCGATGCGGTTGAACATCCAGATGCCGTGCCGCTCGGCCAGTTCGCGGCGGATCGCCAGCGCGTGCTCGGGCGTCACAGGCAGGTGCAGGTGCAGCATGTTCACCTGCGGCGCC
Organism: Massilia sp.; assembly: GCF_046293535.1. Lineage (NCBI taxonomy): Bacteria > Pseudomonadati > Pseudomonadota > Betaproteobacteria > Burkholderiales > Oxalobacteraceae > Massilia > Massilia sp. The sequence goes on from NZ_JBKBOV010000070.1 coordinate 6,231, forward strand.
GCCGGGTTGACGCGGATGATCGGGTAGGCGGAGAGTTCCCGGTACAGGAATCGGGTGCGCTCCAGGCAGGCCGGCATCGCCGCCAGGCGCGCGTCGAACCCCATCGCAGCCGCGACCACATAGGGCGAGCGGTGGATCAGGTTGCCGCCCTGGCGCCGGAACCATTCGGCGGCGCGCTCCACGAATTCGCGGCTGCCGGCCAGCATGGCGCCGCCCAGGCCGCCGATGCCCTTGTACAGCGACACATAGACCGAATCGAAGCCGGCGGCGACTTCGTGCAGGGGCTTGCCATAGCCGGCGGCGGCTTCCCACAGGCGCGCGCCGTCCATGTGCAGGTGGGCGCCGCGTTCGCGGCAGTGCGCCTTGAGCGCTTCCAGTTCATCCCACGACGGCAACTGGCCGCCGATCTCGCGCAAGGGCAGCTCGATCCCGACCGCACCCAGGCGGTCGGGAAGCGCAGCCAGGTCGGCCACCGTCCACGGGCGGTAGCGCTCACCGGCCTGCAAGGCCTTGAAGTGGCCCAGCAACTGGTAGTTCGAGCGTTCGTGCACGAAGACGTGCGAGGTCGGGTGCAGGGCAACCAGCTCGCGCCCGCGGTCCTGGCAGGCCAGGCGCAGCGCCGTCACCTGGGCCATGGTGCCGCTGACGCAGAACACCGCCGCTTCCTTGCCGAGCAGGCGCGCGATCTTCGCTTCGAACTCCTGCAGCAGCGCACCGCTGCCGTAGACGTCATGCTCGACGCCGTGCGCTTCGCTCCATGCCGCCATGGCGGCGAACAGTTCAGCGGGCGTGCGGGCGCGGTGGCCCGGAAAGATGGTGTGGCATTGGCGCAGCAGTTCGGTGTCGTTCAAGGCAGGCTCCTGGCGAAGCCTGCCACTCTACACCGAACTGCGCGGGCGCGGAAAGGGCTTAGCGCAGGCCCAGCGCCGGGCGGCGTGGCGCGCCCGCGATGGCGCCCGCCGACTGGTCCTCGGCCAGGCGGAACAGGCGCACGGCGCGCGCCAGTTGGTCGGCCTGGTCCTGCATGGATTGGGCGGCGGCGCTGGCCTCTTCGACCAGGGCGGCATTCTGCCGGGTCGCTTCGTCCATGGCGCCGACCGCGCGGTTGACCTGCTCGATGCCGCCGGACTGCTCCTGGCTGGCCGCGGTGATCTCGGCCATGATGTCGGTCACCCGGGCCACGCTCGCCAGCACGTCCTGCATCGTGACGCCGGCCTCGGCCACCAGCTTGCTGCCCACCTCGACTTCGCCGTTGGAGGCCTCGATGAGCTGCTTGATTTCCTTGGCCGCCGCCGCGCAGCGCTGGGCCAGGCTGCGCACCTCGCCCGCCACCACCGCGAAGCCGCGGCCCTGTTCGCCGGCGCGGGCCGCTTCCACGGCCGCGTTCAGGGCCAGGATGTTGGTCTGGAAGGCGATGCCGTCGATCACGCCGGTGATGTCGGAAATCTTGCGCGAGGACTGGCTGATCGCGTCCATGCGCTCGATCACCTGGGCCACGGTGGCGCCGCCCTTCTGGGCCACGCCGGAAGCGCTCACCGCCAGCTGGTTGGCCTGGCGCGCGTTGTCGGCGTTCTGGCGCACGGTGGCGGTGAGCTGGTCCATCATCGATGCGGTGCCGGCCAGGCTGGCCGCCTGGTCCTCGGTGCGGCGGCACAGGTCGAGGTTGCCGGCCGAGATCTGCTGCGACGCGCTGGCGATCTGTTCGGCGCCAAGGCGCACCTTGCCGACCACGCCCGAGAGGCTGGCGCCGACGCTGTTGATGGCATCGGTGAGCAGGCCGATCTCGTCGCGGCGGCCGCTCTCCATGCGCGCGCCCAGGTCGCCTTCGGCGATGCGCCTTGCCACGTCCCTTACCTGTGCCAGCGGGCGCGAGACGCTGCTTCGCATCAGGGCATACAGGATCGCCGCCAGCAGCGCCAGGGCGGCCAGCGCGAAGCCGATGAAGCGGTTGCGCAGTTCGGTCGCGGCCGCGGTGATCTCGTCGCGGTAGGTGCCGCCCGCGATGACCCAGTTCCAGTCCTTGATGTGGGTGTAGGCCACGAATTTTTCGCGCGGCGCGGTCTCGCCCGGGTTCTGCCAGTCGTAGACGATGCTGCCGTTCTTCTTTTCGAGCATCTCCTTGATGAAGGGGCGGCCGTCGGCATCGCGGCTGTCGAGCAGATTGCTGCCTTCCTTGGCCGGATGCACCAGCAGGTCGCCGTAGGCCTTGCCGGGCGCCGCGTTCAGGACGTAGAAGTAACCGGTCGCGCCGACCTTGATCGCGCGGATGCGGTCCTTCAGCAGCTTCATGTCTTCGCTGATGTCCACGCCCACGTAGAGCACTGCCACCACCTTGCCGGAAGCGTCGCGCGCCGGCTCGTACTGGGTGATGGTTTGCTTGCCGAACAGGGTGACCAGGCCGATGTAGCTGCGGCCCTCGCGCAGCACGGCATAGGCCGGGCTTGCGCGGTCGAGTTTGGTGCCGACTGCGCGTTCGCCGTTCTCCTTCTTCACCGAGGTCGTCACGCGCACGAAGTCTTCGCCGTCGACGGCGAAGATGGTGGCGTTGGCGGCGGTCTGCGCGGTGAACTGGTCGGGCGCGCTGAAGTCGAGATTCAGTACCTTGCCGTCGAGCTTGAGCGTGGGCGTGGCGGCGCCGTCGATGTCCACCGTGGCGACGGGATCGAGCTCGAAGGCGCCCGGCACCGAATTGCGGAAGATGTGGCCGAAACTTTTCGCCGCGCTGCTGACGCTCTTGTTGAACAGCTCGACCGTATTGGCGACGCTATGGAGCTCACTGGAGACGCTCTGGCGGGCGCGCTCCTCCAGCATGGCCGAAGTCGACATGGACACGGCGGCGAGGAGGGCGGCAATGATGCTGCCCATCAGGGCAAAGGCGAGGACGCTGATGCGGGTGCCAACGCTCCAGTTGGCAGGATGATATCGACGCTTGTTCATGAGATCGCGGCAAGATGGGACACGCGCTATCATAAGGTTCGATATTTCCCGCACGCAATGTGGGTTTCCACAATTCAGCTAAAACGGGGCGTCCATACAACACAGCTGTCGGAATATCAACGGCTTTTATAATCTTTCAGCAAGAAAACCGGGTCAAGCCTGTGTCTCGAGCGGCGCGTGGGCCTGGAATTGCAGCGCCGCGAGATTGGCATACACGCCGCCGTGCGCCACCAGCGAGGCATGGGTGCCGGCCTCCACCACGCGGCCTTCGTCGAGCACGATGATGCGGTCGGCGCGCTGCACGGTCGCCAGGCGGTGGGCGATGATGATGGTGGTGCGCCCGACCATGGCCGCTTCCAGGGCGCGCTGCACCAGGCGCTCCGACTCGGCGTCGAGGGCGCTGGTGGCTTCGTCGAGCAGCAGCAGCGGCGGGTTCTTGAGCAGGGCGCGCGCGATCGCGATGCGCTGGCGCTGGCCGCCCGACAGGCGCACGCCGCGCTCGCCCAGGAAGGACCCGTAGCCCTCGGGCAGGCGCTCGATGAACTCGTGGGCCGCCGCCATTTTCGCCACTGCGATCACTTCCTCGTCGCTGGCGTCCGGCCGGCCGTAGCGGATGTTTTCCAGCGCGCTGCTCGAGAAGATCACGGTGTCCTGGGGGACGATGCCGATCGCGCCGCGCAGCGTGTGCAGGGCCAGGTCGCGGATGTCGACGCCGTCCAGGCGGATGCTGCCGGCCTGCGGGTCGTAGAAGCGCAGCAGCAGTTGGAACAGGGTGGTCTTGCCGGCGCCCGAGGGGCCGACCAGGGCCACGGTCTCGCCGGCGGCGATGTCGAGCTTGAGGTGCGACAGCGCCGCGCTATCGAGGCGCGAGGGGTAGCTGAAGCTGACGTCGTCGAGCGTGACGCGGGCGCCGTTGGCGAACCGAGCCGGCAGCGGCTGCGGATTGGCCGGGTCCTGGATGTCGGATCGGGCCGCCAGCAGTTCGAGCAGGCGCTCGGTGGCGCCGGCGGCGCGCTGGGCTTCGCCCATCACTTCCGACAGCGCGCCGACCGAGCCGGCCACGATCGAGGCGTACAGGATGAACTGCCCGAGGTCGCCCCCGGTCATGGTGCCCGCCAGCACCGCATGGGCGCCCAGCCAGAGCACGAACACGATGGCGCCGAACACCAGCACGATGGCCAGCAGGGTCAAGGTCGCGCGCGCGCGAATGCGCCGGATCGCGGTCTGGAAGGCGCCTTCGACCGATTGCCCGAAGCGGCCGGCCTCGATGCCTTCGTGGGTGAAGGACTGCACGGTGGGCATGGCATTGAGGATCTCGCCGGCCAGCGCCGAGGCGTCGGCGATGCGGTCCTGGGAGTCGCGCGAGAGCTTGCGCACGCGGCGCCCGAACAGCACGATCGGCAGCACCACCAGCACCAGGAGGCCCAGGATGATCGCGGTGAGCTTGGGACTGGTGACGAACAGCATCACCAGGCCGCCGATGAACAGCAGGGTATTGCGCAAGGCGAGGGAGATGCTGGTGCCGACCACGGTCTGGATCAGGGTGGTGTCGGTCGTCAGGCGCGACAGCACCTCGCCGGTGCGGGTGGTCTCGAAAAATTCCGGGCTCTGCTGCACCACGTGGCGGTAGACGGCGGCGCGCACGTCGGCCACCACCCGCTCGCCCAGCCAGGACACCATGAAGAAGCGCGCGGCGGTGGACACTGCCAGCACGGCGGCCACGCCGAACAGGGCAAGGAACACGGCGTTGACGTGCTCGATGTTCTGGCTGCCGGGGTTGGCAGCCGCAGCGCCGAAGCCGTGGTCGATCATCTGCTTGAAGGCGGCGGGAATCGCCAGCGTGGCGCCGGCCGCAAACAGCAGCGCGATGCCGGCCAGGACGAACTGGCGGCGGTAGGGACGCAGGAATGGCAGCAGGCCCTTGAGCGCGGCCAGGCTGCTTTTACGGGAGCTGTCGGAATCGGGTTTGCCGGTGGAGCGGGAGGTCATCGTCTCGGGCGGATTGTTCTTCAATTTTCTTTTCTGTTCAAAGCTTCATCGGGCGTACGTAGCCCGTCATTTCCAGGTAGCCGCGACCGAGGCGCTTACCGTCGCGGCTGACCGTCACCGCGCCCTCCCAGTACACCGCGCCGGTCGAGCGGCGCGAATCGAGTTCCTGGTCCTGCTGCAGGGGAGTGAGCTGCCAGCGCAGCGCGCCGGTGGCGACGTCCTGGGCCACCGGGTACTCGGCGCCGGTGCGCGGCGACTTCCAGCGCGCGGTGGGCGTGAAATTCACCTGGTCGGGCGCGTAGCGGGTCACGCGGCCCGCGGCATCGCGCACGGTGGCGTGCGCCCATAGTTTACCACCTCCCTTGCTGCGAATCTGGAAAGCCATCAGGGCGCCGCCGTCGTCGAGGTTCACGCCGATCCAGTCCCAGCCGGTCGCCTCGGGCTGCAGGGCTTCGCTCGACCATTCGTGATCGAGCCAGGCGCTGCCCGTCACGGCGACCGGTACGCTGCCGGCGCGGCCCACGTTGCCGCTCACCTTCAGCTGCGGCTCGCTGTAGTAGTGGCTGGCGTGCTGGGGACTCGCGCCCTTGCGCGAATAACCGCCTTCGCCCTGCACCAGCACCGGCTGGGTCGGCTGCAGGCGCAGTTCCAGCGTCAGCTCGCTCGAGCGGATCGTGACGCGGTAGGTGCCCGAGCTTTCGCGCACCATGCGCCAATCGTCGAGCTTGAGGTCGGTGTTGCCAGTGCGCGCCCAGGCCAGGCCGAAGCCTTCGCGTGCGCTTTTCTGGTCGTGCACCAGGCGCCCGAGGGCCGGGTCGGACAGGGCGGCGTGGCCGATCACCAGCTGGCGCGGGGCGAATGCGCTCGGATTTTTCGGGTCGTGCTCGGTGCGGCTGCGGAAGAACGTGACCTGGAAGCCGAGCGGCTTGCGGTCCGGGGTCTCGACCCAGCCGGTGACGTACCACCATTCGGTGCGAAATTCCGGGTGGGCGCCGAAGTCGCGCGGGAAGGACAGGGCGGCGCCGGGAACGACCGGCGCGAATTCCGGCGGCGCGGCAAGGCCCCACCGGGCGAACGACAAGAACAAGACCAAGACCGACAGCACTACCCGCATTACCAATCCTCCCTGACCGCGCGTACCGGACCACCCGACAGCGCATAGCGTCCCGATACCAGCGCCGTCAGGACCGAGGCCCCGACCAGCACCGCGGCCACGCTCCCCAGCAAGGTCCACGGCAGGTGCAGCTGCATCGTCCAGTGGAAGGACTGGGGGTTGACAACATAAACCAGGATCAGGCTGATGACCAGTCCCAGCGCGAATCCGCAGGCCACCCCGAGCAGGGTGAGAAAGCCGCCTTCGAAGGCCAGGATGCCCAGCACCTGGCCGCGCGTGACGCCGACGTGGCGCAGCATGCCGAATTCCTTCGAGCGCGCCAGGGTCTGGGCCGAGAAGCTGGCCGCCACCCCGGACAGCCCGATCGCGATGGCGATCGCCTCGAGCAGATAGGTCACCGCGAAACTGCGGTCGAAGATGCGCAGGCTGGCGGCGCGGATCTCGCCGGCCGACATGGTGCGCAGGGCGCCGCCGAAAGGCAGGGTGCGCACCGCCTCCTCGAGCTGTCCGGCGCTGCTGCCGCGCGCCGCGAACAGGGCGGCGTCCGTCACTTCGGCTTCGCCCGTGAGCGAGCGGTAGTCGGCCAGGCGGATCACCACCGAACCGGCCTGGTTGGCGTAGTCGCGCCACACGCCAGCGACGAAGAATTCGGCCTGGGCGCCGCCGAGCGGGAGTTTGAGGACCTGGCCGACGCGGGCGCCATACAGGTCGAGCATGGCTTCGGACACCCAGGCCGGGCGCGCTCCCGGCGGAATCGGGGCATTCTGGCCGACCAGGTACAGCAGGCGGCCCGGGTCGCGCGCATCGATGTCGCGCGCGATCACGACCACGCTGGGGCGCTCGGGCGACAAGGAAACGGGGCGGGTGCGCAGGAAGTGGGCCTGGGCCACGCCGGGCAGGGTGCGCAGCGCCGCCTGTTGCTCGGGCGTGAGGAAGCCCGTGTTGCCGCTGGAAGCCGCCCGCACGTACAGGTCGGCCGGCAGGATGTGGCCCATCCACTCGTCCACCGACTCGCGGAAACTGGCCACCATGATGCCCATCGCGACCATCAGGCTGAAGCTGGCGAGCACGCCGCCCAACGCGATCGCGGCCTGGCCGGGGGCGTTCGCCAGGCGCGACACGGCCAGCGTCAGGATCGGGGGCGCGCGGCGCCAGCGCGCCAGCCGCTGTTCCATGTGGCGGAACGCCTCCGCGGCCAGGCGCGGCATCAGGCCGATGCCGCCGATGAGCAGCAGGGCGATCGCCAGGTAGCCGAACAGCGGCAGTTCCAGCACCGGCGGCGCGAAGGCAAGCAGGGCGCCCAGCGCCAGGCACAGCAGCGAAGGCCAGACCCGCGCCAGGCGCGCCAGCGCCGCCTCGTCGGCGCCGGACTTGATCGCCACCGCCGGTTGCGCGCGCGCGGCGTCCAGCGCCGGCGCCAGGCAACCGAGCAGGGCTACGCCAAGGCCGAGCAGGAAGAACACGGTGGCCGCCACCGGCGTGAACTGGACCTGGGGGCGGATGCCGGGGAAGTAGCCGGCGCCAAGGTCGCCGCCGAAGTAGGCAAGCGCCAGGGCCGCCAGCGCATAGCCGCCCAGGACGCCCAGCAGCGCGCCGATCACGCCCAGGCCGGCCCCTTCGAGCAGCACCTGGCCCAGCAGCTCCCTGCGCTCCAGGCCGAGCACGCGCAGCAGCGCGAACTGGCTGCGCCGGCGCATCACCGACAGCGCCTGGGTCGAGAACACCAGGAAGGCGCCGGTGAACAGGGCCACCAGGGCCAGCACGGTCAGGTTGACGCGGTAGGCGCGGCTCAGGTTGGCGTTGCGCTGCTCCTGGTCGCCGTCGTCCGGCTGGCGCACCACGAAGCGGCCCGGGAAGCCGCGTTCCAGTTCCTCGGCCAGTGCGCGCCGGAAGGCGGCGCGGTCGACCCCGTCGCGCAGCTTGAGGTCGACCCGCGAGATGCGCCCCAGCTGGCCGAAGCGCCACTGCATGGCGCCGATGTCCATCACCGCGATGCGCTGGCCGGCGCGCGCGCGCGCGACCGCCCCGGCCCCGCGCAGCGCCCGGGCGCC
>NZ_JBKBOV010000071.1:0-10767 GCF_046293535.1 Massilia sp.
TACATCCAGCAACAGGGTGGAGAGGATTTCCTGCGTGGCGTGGTGGAAGCGGTGCTGACGCGGTTGATGGATTACGAAGTCACCGGTCAGATCGGTGCCGGCCTGCACGAGCGCAGCGGCGCGCGGCAGGTGTATCGCAATGGCTACCGGGAGCGCATCCTGCACACCCGGCTGGGGACGCTTGAGCTGCCGATTCCGAAGCTGCGTTCGGGCAGCTACTTTCCGTCCTTTCTGGAACTGAGCTTCCCCCGAAATTTCGTCTTCCAAGAGATGGGGTATAAGGCCCCGTAAATTGGAAGGAGAGAGGGCGGATTCAGGAATGAAGTGCAATTTTGAGTAATGCTGGTTGAGTGGGCGGGATGCGGTAGCATCCCCGCTTTTTTGACCGGCCAGTCGAAATTGCAGAAATGAGCTACACACACCTCACCCGAGAAGAACGATATCAGATTTACGCATTGAAGCAGGCAGGCCACAAGCAAAGCGAGATTGCCCACGTGCTGGAACGAAGCGCATCGACCATCAGCAGAGAGCTGGCCCGCAATCGGGGGCAGCGCGGCTATCGACCGAAACAGGCGCACGGTATGGCGCAAGCGCGGCGTGCGATGAATGCGCGGACGATTGACGAGGCGACCTGGCTGTTTGCACAAGAGAAGCTCTCGCAGCAATGGAGCCCCGAGCAGATCAGCGCACATGCCCGCATCAGCCCGGAGACGCTGTATCAGCGTGTTTATGCGGACAAGCGGGCGGGCGGCTTGCTGTGGAAGAATCTGCGCTGTCAGAAGCTACGCAAGAAACGCTATAGCAAAACGGACCGGCGGGGCATGATTTCCAACCGGCGCTCCATCGAGGAACGCCCGGCCATTGTCGAGACACGGCGCCGGGTTGGCGACTGGGAAGCCGACACCATCATCGGGAAAAATCACCGGCAGGCCATCGTAAGCCTGGTCGAGCGCAAGACAGGTTTCACCCTGATCGAGAAGGTTGAACGCAAAACTGCGCAGGCTGTGAGCGACGCCATGCACCGACTACTCACACCGTACCGGAGGAAGGTGCATACCATCACTTCGGACAACGGACGTGAGTTCGCCGGGCATGAAGAGATCGCCAAGCGCTTGCAGGCTGACTTCTACTTCGCGCACCCCTATGCCTCCTGGGAGCGCGGCACGAACGAGAACGCCAATGGATTGATACGTCAGTATTTCCCGAAGAACCGGGACTTCACCACCATTACACAACAGGAGATCGATACGGCGATGGAGCGTTTGAACAACCGGCCCAGAAAGCGCCTTGGGTACAAAACACCCAGTCAGGTATTCTCCAAAAAGTCAGGCGTTGCACTTCAAAGTTGAACCCGCGCGTAACGTTTGGTGTATGGGTCGCGTAGTACGCGAAGACTTCCCGGGCGGGATGCCTACTTCGTGTAAGTACCCAGCCGCGAGGGCGCGAGATTTGCGAAGTATCCGCTCATCTGCGGTTCGGGAAACAGCCCCAGCAATTGCCAGTATTTCCCGTCAACCGTGCGGTAGAGCGCAAGCGGCGTCGAAGGAAAGATGCCGTTCCAGAACACGGTGTTCATACGGATGGCGGAGCGCTCATCGAGGGTGGGTGCAGCGGCTTCGGGCAATGCGCCGATACGTCTGTTCTGGTCGAATCCGGGGCCGTAGTTTTTCGCCAGCGCGGCATAAGGGTCGGGGGCGCGCAAGAGCGCCGCTGCACGTGCGGTGCTGGTCTTGTTCATATAGGCCACAGGTATCCAAAGGGTGGCCCACTGGCGCCGCGCCGGGGTATCGAACCAGCGCCACAGATGCGCGCAGGCCGGGCAGTTCAGATCGATGAAGAATGCGGCTTGAATCGAATCGTCCGGCCTGGCCAGTCGCACCCCTTTCAACTGCTGCGCGGCAAGCCACAGGGAACGATCACGCTGGCCGTGCATGGTGGCGTTCTGGCCGATGAGCGTTTCTGCACGAAGCACCGGACTCAAGAGTGCCAGGGCGGTAGTGGCGAGGAACTGGCGGCGGGTCATGGGGCTTATTATCGACCGAACGCCTCTAACGGCACGTCAGCGGCCTCCACCTTTGGAATATCGAGCGGACGCATGGAGGGCAGGAGGTAGGCCCGCACCTGAATGATGCCCAGCCATTCGGTTTGCATCACGAACTTGCAAGCGGCCGACATTTTGGGCTCTCTGCAATCGACGTTAAAACCCAGGATCTTGGCCTGCAGCCAGCGCTTCAGATACGGCAGATAGGTTTCCAGGTCGCGCTTGTCACGCACGAACAGGTCCACCGCCGGGTTTTTCAGAAACGTCTTGTCCGCACTGGCCTGGTAGTCCGCTATGGAAGTGAACGGCTCGCAATGCCAGCCATCGCACCAGGGAATGCTGTCCATCGCAGCGAGCAGGCGCGGGCGGCCTTTCGCGTCGAAGATGGCGACGGATTCGGTCGTTGCCTCCTTGTCTCTGAAGCCCCAATAAATGGCTATCCCGTCTTTCAGGGTCAAGCGTAGAGGCCCGTACCCGAATCCTTCCAGAATGCGCTCGGACACCAAGACTTTCTTCCTGATGCGGGGATCCGAGTAGTAACGTGTCGTCGCTTTACCCGCGAATGCCTCAATCAATTTTTGGCTTGGCGCAGTAGACGGAACACTATCCAACGGCTGCGCCGCAATGTTCAACGCCTGAAACAGCATGGCGAAACCTATGACGCAAAGTACCTGGCGAATCCGTATCATCTTGAAACGTCCTTTCATGGTTTGCTCTGATTGCCACCGCCCTGACTCACGGGCGGACAGGGATCGCCGGATTCCGGCAGGTATTCGTTGTCGATGCCAAACTGTACGGCATCGCCCTCGCGGTATCTGCGCGTCGTGTATTGGTCGGGCAGGCTCAACAACCAGTCTGCCAGTTTTTTCCACTCGCCATCGTATACGTACTTCCAGAACGTCTGGCGAATTGAGTCCTTCGAGTTGCTCAGGCCATACTGATAGGCGAAGTCGACAATCACCGTCTGCGCCTCGGTCGGCAGTTTCTTGAATACCATTTTTTGCGTATTCTTCTTGTCGAACTGCATAGCGGCTTTTTTCTGTACGTCGTAACCGAATGCGTCTGCCAGCAGTCTGGCTTCAGCTATAGTCACGGTGAGCGGAGTCTTGGCCAACGCGTCCACCGCTTTTTGTTTTTGCAGCCCGAAATAGGGATCGAGTTTCTTCATCAATGCCGGCACATCGACCTTATCTGGGAGGTAAGCATCCAGCACGGCTTTTGTGCCCGCAGCGCTCTGCTGGCCGAGATCGACACCGGTGCTGATGGTGACGCCGCTGTGGCCGACTATGTCACCCTGCTTATGAACGATCTTGCCGCTCTTGTCCTTGATGTCCTTGTCGTATCTCGGAACGTAGCCCTTGGTTCGCAACGCGCCTTCGCTTCTCTCCAGAAAATCCTTATCCACACGCCATTTCTCGGTACAGGCATCGTTCATGTGAAGCGTGCAGTTGTTCGCCCTGACGAACTGCATTTTGAGTTTGAGGCTTCCAAGACACGTCCCGGGGCATTCCGGTTTCGTTGGTGTCCCATCCACGCAAGAGGCTCTCGACGGATCGCACGCCGGCTTGGGTTTTGGCAAGGGCAGTGCGGCCATGGCAGCAGTCAATCCCAGCGCCACGACCAGGAGCAGCGTGCCGATAACGCGAATTGGGATCGGTTGAAGCATAGCGTCTTTCATGGCATGGGCGTGAGGTCTATGCAGTCAGGCTTGTCCGGACAGTTGCCGGTCGCTGGATCGCAAATCGGCTCCAGATCGCCCGGCGGCTCTGTCTTCGGCGGCCTCGTACACCCCGGATCAGTCACCTCGCACCTCGGCAGCGGCTCGCCGCCCGGCCCTGGCGGCGAGCCCGGGTCTTCGGGCTCGCCGCCGTTGCCCGGGCCGGGCAGGCTCGCATTGCCCGCCTCGATCGCCGGCGACTGCATGCGCATCACCACGTGGGTGACCACCGGGATGCGCCCGGCCGCGATGAGCCCCTGGCGGAACGCGTCGGTATCACCCTCGTTCAGCACCGACAGCGCCCAGTTCATGAAGCGCCCCGCCAGTGGAATCTGCTTGTTCGGAGGAATGCCCCAGATGATCCTGAGCTTGAGCAGATTGGCGTCGAGTAGCGTCTGCCCGCTGCGGTTGGTCTTCGGGTCGTGGTTGCAACTGGGCACATCGGCCGGGCAGTCGAGGAAGGCGAGATTCGTGTTGGGCATCACCCGCGCCGAAGTCTTGAGCCTGGCGGCCAGCGCCGGCGAGTGGTAGTCGTCGAAACTCTCTTTCGTCGGCGAGAGGATCTCGATACGCACTTGGGCAGGCGTGGTGTCGGCAAGCGCCTTGGCGTAGGACGCCGCAAGCTCGGCGGTGGTCGTGCCGCCGCCGTAATAGCCGGTCATGGCGCGGGCAAAGGCCGTGCGGATCGCCGTGGGGTCGGCGTGTTGCGTCGTCCCCGCGCGCGCCGCCTCGAAGGCCGCGTAGTTCAACTGGCTCTTGGCGTGGTAGAGCAGGCCGTACTGGATCAGGTTCAGGAGCAGGAACAGCACCGTGGGCACCACCACCACGAACTCGACCAGGGTCGCGCCGCGCTGGGTCAAGCGGCGCAGGCGGGCGTCGCGCGGGGGCAAGACAGGCAGGCAGACGCAGCGCATGCCGGCAAGCGCTCAGGGTTTGGCGAGCAGGGCCTGCTCGGCCCAGCCTTCGGTGTCGGCGCTCTTGACCCGCACGTAGCGCCCCTGCGCTTCGCCCAGAGCGATGACTTCCTCGTGTCTGGCGAGCTGGCCGAGCACCCTGGCCTCGGGCCTCGCGCCGGCCAGCAGCTTGACGCGGGCGATGCGGGCGACGCCCGCGTCAGATTCCGTGGCCGTTAACGGGGCAGTTCGTTATAGGTCTGCCGCCACTTCTGCACCCAGGGCAGCGCTTCGTAGTGCTCGGGGCGGTCGATCATGTCGGCAAGATCGGCCGCTGGGAACTTGGCCTTGTAGGCGATCATCCAGTCGATGCGGCTCTGCACGAAGGTCTTGCCCTTCTGCTTGAGCAAGCGGTTGATCTCGGCATCGATCGTTTTCAGGTCCGCCGGGCTGAGCTTGAACACATCGCGCGTGGGCGCGCCCACCGGCTGGCCGGTCTCGGGGTCAAGTGCGGTGGGTTTTGGTTTGGCTTCCTGCTGCGCACGTTGCGCTTCTTCTTTCGCCTGCGCCTGCTGCCAGATCTCGCGCCGCGCCTGGGCGAAGGCCTTGGTCATGCGGTCGATGGCCGCCGACGCCTGTGGCATGTCCGGGTCGACCCTCGGCTCGCGGTAGACGCCGCGGGCCATGTCGGCAAGCCGCGCGCGGGCCTCCGCCGCGCGCTCGCCCTGGGGGGCGGCCTTGAGGTAGGCCTCGTAGGCAGCCACGGCGGATTGGTGCGTATCCTCGTCACAGCCGGGTTTTTCGCCTTCGCGCCGGTCCTGCACCTTGTTCCAGCACACCGCTTCGAGGGCCAGGCCGCGGTTGAAGTAGAGGATGGGGGCAACCGGCAGGCGGCGCACATCGGTCCAGGCGATGGCCTGGGCGTAGTATCTGGCCGCATCCTTGAAGCGGCCGCCGGCGTATTCCAGCGCGCCGCGCCAGCCCCAGATGTCGGGATTGCGCGGGTCGGCGGCGTTGGCATAGCCCATCAGCAGCGAAGCACGGGTGTAGTCGTGCGCCTTGAAGGCCTTGAGCGCGTCCATCAGGTGCCGCTCGGCGATGTAGGCGCGCACCGACCAGTATTCGGCGGTATCGGGACCGAAGATCCACTTGCGGTTTTCTTCCAGGAACGCATCGCCCGCAGTCCACCCCGCGCTCAGGTCTTTGAATTTGCCGATCTTGGGGTCCCAGCGGAAAACCCACAAGAGCAGCCCCGAGGCAGGATAAGAACGGTACTCATATCCCCCCCCCTCCTTTGCGTCGCGCTCATCAAGCATGAGGTCTGGGCCAGTCATTGCAGTCATTCCGCTCGTGTAGTCGTAGCTCGGCACCACAATGTAGGGCGTGCCCCCATCCTTGGGATGGATGCGGTAGACGATGGTCTTGTCGTACTCGGTGCCCGGCAGCGGCATGGGGCCGCCGAGGCGGGGGGGGAGGCTGGCGCCGTCGGCGAAGTATTTTTGTTTATCTTCAGCCGAATCGGATTCCCCCGGCAACGGCCCGAAGGCCTTTTCCAGGCTGGTGCCGGGAGTCTTGCGCAAGCTGATGCCAAAACCCTGCCCCCAAGAGCTACGGCCAGAGAACGTGGTAGCCAGATAATCGCACAGCCCGTCGTCGTTCACATCCAGGCTCTGGTGCCAGCTGGCCTCTTCTGTCAAATTCTTGCTACTCATGTCGAGCGCCGCGCCACCTGTGGCGGGGTCGCCAGCATAGTCGTAATACAGCTGGCTTGACTTGAAAGCGTCCAAATTGCTCCTGTCGCGCGCAAGTTTCTCGATTTCACCCGCACACTCGTTGGGCCGAATCTCGAACTTGTCCAGTTGCGATTCGACCGGGTAGGCCTTGACCTGGGCTGCGGCCGCCCGGGCCTCGGGGGCGGCGGCTTCGGTCGCCGGCTGCTTGCAGCCGAAGAGGATGGCGGCGCCAATGAGGAGCGTGAGGATGGCCGGGGGTCTCATGCCTGCGCCTCCTTGGGTTCGGGTTCGCTCGTGGATTTGTCGCGCGGATCCTTGCCGCATTTGAAGTTCCATTTGATCTTTTTCCAGTGTTCAACAAACTTGTTGGCGTAGGCGCCGTATATGGCCTTGAAGCCGCCGCTATTGTGCTTGGAGGCGAAGTAGCGGGCGATTTTCTCCTCGTCGCTATCGGGATGCAGGATCTTCACGTCCTTGTCGACGTCCGGATGCTTGGCGGCGGCCTTGATGTTGTCGCGGATGAAGCTCTCCTCGGCCTCGGGGGTGGCATCGAACCATTTTGCCAGCCCCTCTTTGAAGGCGGCGTAGGGGATCGTCGGGTGGCTGTAGGCGGCGCGGTTGTAGAAACTATAGAAGCCTTCGGCCCAGCGTTCTTGCTGATTACCGGTGTAACCGCCATTCCACAGGTAAGGCCGGATGGCTTTGAGTTTGTCGGTTTCATGGGGAAACGCGCGGTCGAGCAGTTCGGTAAAACGTGTCCAGTAATTTACTGCGGGGCTGGCGCTGGGGATATTGCCCTTCCCCTCGAGGAATTTCTGGAACTCAACCATGTTGGGCACGTTACCAATGAATTTGCCTGTGACATTCTTGTAAGTGTCCCGATATTCCCTGCGCAAAGGTTCGGCAAACGCCTTCAGCTTCTGATACGCCACCGCCCGCTGCCACCAGGTATCCCACTCGTCCTTGGGGATGCCGGACTTGCCTAGGAAATCGTCCGCCGCCTTGGTGCGCGCCGGCATGGTCAGGTCTTTGTAGTCATTGTACTTGGCCGCTTCGTCGAGGAGGTCGGGGATGGGTGGCCTATTTTTTGGGTCGATGGTGTACATTGCGCCGCCTCGGTTTTTCGCATCCTTCAAATCCTTTCTTGTCAGCGTATAGGACTTGCCGTCCTTGGCGGTGAAGGTGAATTCCTTTCCACCTTGGTCGATCAAGCCGGTGAGGATCTTATCGATCACCATCTGGCTCGGCCCATAACTCGCCGGCTCGTCGGCCGGGGTGGCCATCTCGGAGTAGACGCGCTCGCCGCCTTCCATTTTCTTCAGGGCTTCGAGGATGCGCTCGTAGCGCAGGTCTTCCGCGCTTTTCTCGACGCACTTGGTCGGTGTGCTGGAACAGAGTTTGGTGTTGTCCATGGACGTCGGGAGCAAGTCGAAGCGTCCGCCGTCTGCCCGCGTGCTGGCGGCCCTGGCGCACAGGAAGAGACCCAGCATCAGCAGGGTGATCGCGCCGCGCAGCGCACAGTCGTGATGCAGGGCTCGTTTCATCACATTGCCTTTCATGGCCGGCATCCTCCCGGCAGCAGTGCGCACAGGTCTGCCGGGCCGTCTGTGCGCGTAGCCGAATCCGGGATGGGCGTGTAGTTGATTGGATCGCAAGGACCGGGTTTGGGCTTGGGATCGATCGGCTCCAGATCGCCCGGCGGCACTGTCTTCGGCGGTTTAGTGCACCCCGGATCGGTGACATCGCACCTGGGCAGCTCCGGCCCCGGGTCGGTGGGCCCCGGGTCTTCGGGCTTGCCCTCGTTGCCCGGTCCCGGCAGGCTCGCATTGCCCGCCTCGATCGCCGGGGACTGCATGCGCATCACCACGTGGGTGACCACCGGGATGCGCCCGGCCGCGATGAGCCCCTGACGAAAGGCGTCGGTATCACCCTCGTTCAGCACCGACAGCGCCCAGTTCATGAAGCGGCCCGCCAGTGGAATCTGCTTGTTCGGAGGAATGCCCCAGATGATCCTGAGCTTGAGCAGATTGGCGTCGAGTAGCGTCTGCCCGCTGTGGTTCGTCTTCGGATCCTTGTTGCAACTGGGCACATCGGCCGAGCAGTCGAGGAAAGCGAGGTTGGTGTTGGGCATCACCCGCGATGAAGTCTTGAGCCGCGCGGCCAGCGCCGGCGAGTGGTAGTCGTCGAAACTCTCTTTCGTCGGCGAGAGGATCTCGATACGGACTTGGGCAGGCGTGGTGTCGGCAAGCGCCTTGGCGTAGGACGCCGCAAGCTCGGCGGTGGTCGTGCCGCCGCCGTAATAGCCGGTCATGGCGCGGGCAAAGGCCGTGCGGATCGCGGCGGGGTCGGCGTTTTGCGTCGTGCCGGCTCTTGCGGCTTCGAAGGCCGCGTAGTTCAACTGACTCTTGGCGTGATACAGCAGACCGTACTGGATGAGGTTCAGCAGCAGGAACAGCACGGTGGGCACCACCACCACGAATTCCACCAGGGTGGCGCCGGACTGTTGGGAACAGCCGCGTTTCATGCGGAGTGCTCCTCGAGGCAGGGCGCAAGACAGCCGGCGAGCGATTCGCCCGGTACCAATCCCAGGCGTTCGGCTTCGCCGGCGGCGAGTTCCAGGGTCTGGTAGGCGGCAAGGCAAGCGGCGAGCCGCCAGGGTGCAAGACGCGGCACGATCTTCTCGATGCGCCCAGCGCGGTCGAGGAAGACGACGTCGATGGGATGGCGCATGAAGGCGGTGTGCACGCTGTTGCAGGGATCGAGTAGCAGCCCCTCCCCCGGCGGCAGCGGCGGGGCGAGGAGCAGGCCTTTCAACCGCGCGAGGAAGGTCTCGGCGCGGCGAACGAGGAGCGAGCGCGGGCCAAGATCCATGCCTAGAACCCCGAGGCCAGGAACTTCATCACGATGGGAAACATCAGGATGGCGAACACGCAGGGGAAGATGAAGAAGATCAGCGGAAACAGGAGCTTCACCGGCGCTTCCATGGCGAGCTTCTCCGCGCGGGCGAAGCGCTCCATCCGGCGCTGGTCGGCCTGGGCACGGAGGATCGGCCCCAGGCTCATGCCGGTGGCCTCGGCCTGGACGAGGCTTGCGACGAAGCTTGCCACCGGCGGCATGTCCATGCGGGCAGCCAGTTCCCGGAGCGCCTCGGCGCGAGGCTTGCCGGCGCGCATGTCGCGCAGCAGGCGCGCGAACTCGTCCCGGAGCGCGCCTTCCGGGCCCTTGTCCACCGCCTGCTGGATGGCGCCGGCGAGATTCAAGCCCGCTTCGACGGCGAGCGTGATGAGGTCGAGCATGAAAGGCAGCGACTTCAGGGTCTGGCGGCGGCGAAGCTCGATGCGGTCGCGCAGCCAGATGGCGGGATAGGCAAAGCCCAGGAGCGCGCCGAGAACGAAGGGCCACAGAGTGGCCACCCGGAAACTGTCGGCGACCCAGGCAGCGACGAGCCCCGCCAGCAGCGCCCACAGCAGGCGGCCGGCGAGGAACTGCGCCGGGTTCAATGCAAAGTCCAGCCCGGCGGCGCGCAGGCGCGCGAGGCTGGCGCGCTGGTGTTTGGCGGGCAGCCACGGCCCGAGGTAGTGCGCCAGCCACTGCAGCGGCCACCACACCAGACGAAAGCCTGCGGGCGGCGGATCGAACCAGGTGCGGTCCTGTTCGGGCACGGCGGCGACGAGCCGCGACACGACCCAGGCGATGAGCGCGAACGACAGGCCCGCCGCGAGCGCAAAGCCGGCGATGTGAGGTCGGTTGCAAATCGTAGAGTCCAACGGTTAAGCGGCCATCTGCCTTGCATAGTATTGCTGACTGAAAGCGGCGGGCGACAGATGGCCGAGTCGTGCCTGCTTTCGAATCCGGTTGTAGAAGATCTCGATGTATTCCGTAATCTCACGCCTGGCCTGCTCGCGGGTTGCGAAGCGGCGGTGATGCACCAGTTCGGTCTTCAGAGAACCCCAGCAACTCTCCATTGGCGCGTTGTCCCAGCAGTTGCCCTTGCGGCTCATTGAAGCCTGCATGAGGTCGGTTGCAAATCGTAGAGTCCAACGGTTAAGCGGCCATCTGCATTGCATAGTATTTCTGACTGAAAGCGGCGGGCGAGAGATGGCCGAGTCGTGCCTGCTTTCGAATCCGGTTGTAGAAGATCTCGATATATTCTGTGATCTCACGCCTGGCCTGCTCGCGGGTTGCGAAGCGGCGGTGATGCACCAGTTCGGTCTTCAGAGAACCCCAGCAACTCTCCATTGGCGCGTTGTGCCGGGCTTCGCCCTCTCGCCTGGCGGCTCGCGAAACGTCGCTTCGCTCGTTTTCCCAGCAGTTGCCCTTGCGGCTCATTGAAGCCTGCATACCGAACTGGCGCAACAGCTTTTGATAGGCATGGGCGCAATA
>NZ_JBKBOV010000072.1:0-9804 GCF_046293535.1 Massilia sp.
GCGCCGCCACCGCCGGCCCCGGGGCCCTCGGCCGCCATGGGCGCCGCCCCGGCCGGCCGTCCGGCGCCGGGCGCCACGCCGCCTTGGGAGCCATCCCAGCCGCAAACCGCCCAGGCGCCGCAAATGCAAATGCAGGCACAGCAGCCGCAAGCGCGCATGCAGCAGGCGCCGGCCGATGACGAGCCGCCTTCCTGGGTCACCGAATTTTCCGACGACACGGCGGTCGCCGCCGATGCCCCGGCAGTCGTAACGGCTCCGGCCCCGGCACAGATGCGCGCCCCGGCCGCGCCGCCGCATCCCTACGTCGTCACGCCGGTCACGGCGATCGGCTGGGACGGCAACTGGCCGGCCCTGGCCGCCAGCCTGCCGCTGCGCGGCGTGGCCCAGCAGTTGGCCCTGCAGACCGAACTGATCGAATGCGTGGCCCACGAACAGGCCGCTACCTTCCGCCTGCGCGTGCCGGTCGACACCCTGCGCGCCAGCGGCAACAGCGAGAAGCTGACGGCCGCGCTGCAGGAGCACTTCCCCTCGGTGCGCGTCAGCCTCGATACCGAGATCGGCCCGACCTGGTACACCGCCGCGGCCGAGGCCAAGGCGGCGCGCGAAGAGCGCCAGCGCCAGGCCGAAGCCCTGGTCGCCGCCGATCCCTTCGTGCAGGCGATGGAGCGGACCTTCGGCGCCTTCGTCGTGCCCGGCTCGGTAAAGCCGGCCGCGGCCGCTTGATCCCTCGAATCCATTGAATCACCCACTAGGCACTTTTTGGAGAAACCGACCATGATGAAAAACCAGCTCGCAGGCCTGATGAAACAGGCGCAGGCCATGCAGGACAACATGAAGAAGGCGCAGGAGCAGCTGGCTCAGATCGAAGTCGAGGGCCAGTCGGGCGCCGGCCTGGTCAAGGTCGTGATGACCTGCAAGAACGACGTCAAGCGCGTCACCATCGACCCCTCGCTGCTGGGCGACGACCGCGACATGCTGGAAGACCTGGTCGCGGCCGCGTTCAACGATGCCGTGCGCAAGGCCGAAGCCACCGCCGCCGAGAAGATGAGCGGCCTGACCGCCGGCATGCCGCTGCCGCCCGGCTTCAAGATGCCGTTCTAAGCTCATCCGAACAAGGCTCCCATGTCCAAGTCGCTCGACTTCCTGACCGAGGCGCTGCGGCGCCTGCCCGGCATTGGTCCGAAGTCGGCGCAACGCATGGCTTTCCACCTGCTGCAGCATGACCGCGAAGGCGCGGCCATGCTGTCGCGCGCGCTATACCAGGCGGTGGACACGGTCCATCACTGCGCCATGTGCAATACCTTCGCCGACACCGAGGTGTGCGAGCTGTGCGCCGACGAAGCGCGCGAGCGCGCGCTGCTGTGCGTGGTCGAAACCCCTGCCGACCAGATGATGATCGAGCAGACCATGACCTACAAGGGCCTGTACTTCGTGCTGATGGGGCGGCTCTCGCCGCTGGACGGCATCGGCCCGCGCGACCTGCACCTCGACAAGCTGGTCGGACGCGCCGCCGACGGCGTGGTCGACGAAGTGGTGCTCGCAACCAATTTCACCAACGAGGGCGAAGCAACCGCCCACTACATCAGCGAGATGCTCAAGGCGCGCGGGCTGAAGGTCAGCCGGCTGGCGCGCGGCGTGCCCGTCGGCGGCGAACTCGAGTATGTCGATGCCGGCACGATAGCGCGCGCCATGCTCGATCGGCGCGACGCATAATTCTCCGTAAAGACGAAAGACGACCGGTAGCGGACGGCCGAACATTAGTTCGGCCTACGCCTGTGCGTGCGCGCAAGCTTCGACGGCGGGCCGCTGCTATGTTGGACTTTTCAGCGGACCCCCCATGCATCTCGTTGACATCACGATGTTCTATGCTGCCGAGGGCGGCGGCGTCAGCACCTACCTGAACGCCAAGTCGCGTTGGCTCGCGCGCTACGGCTGGGCACGGCACACCATCTTCAGCCCCAACGTCGGCGACGGCGAAGCGCCCAGCCTGGTGCGGGTGCCGGCGGTCGCGCTGCCCGGCATCCACGGCTACCGCATGCCGGTCTCGGTGGCGGCGGCGGTGCGGCGCCTGCGTGCCGTCCGGCCCGACCTGATCGAGGCGGGCGATGCCGGCCACAGTGCCTGGGCGGCATTGCGCCTGCGCCAGCAGCTCGGCATCCCGGCGATCGCCTTCTACCATTCCGACCTGCCGCGCCTGGTCCAGAACCGCTTTGGTGAAACCATTTCCCATGGCACTTGCAAGTACCTCGCCCACCTGTACGGCGAGTTCGATACGGTGCTGGCGCCGAGCCGGCTGATGGTGCACCAACTGGCCGACATGGGGGTCACGCACGCGCTGCACCAGCCGCTCGGCATCGACAGCGACATCTTCCACCCGCGCCGCAGGCGCGGCAGCCTGCGGGCCGAGCTGGGCTTGCCGGAAGACACGCGCCTGCTGGTCTATGCCGGCCGCTTCACGGCGGACAAGAAGCTGGGCTATCTGGTTGAGGCCGTGCGCAGGCTCGGCAAGCCCTACCACCTGCTGCTGGTCGGGGGCGGGGCGCCGGTGCCGCGCCATGCGCAGCTGAGCTTCCTGCCCTTCCAGCGCGACCAGTGCGCCCTGGCAGGCCTGCTGGCCAGCTGCGACGTGCTGGTGCATCCCGGCGACTGCGAAACCTTCGGCCTGATCGTGCTCGAGGCGATGGCCTGCGGCCTGCCGGTGGTGGGAACGAGCGGCGGCGGCGTGGCCGAACTGGTGGACGAGCAGACCGGCATCCTGGCGCGCCCGAACGATGCCGGCAGCCTGGCCGCCGCCATCGACGCCATCTACGGGCGCGACCTGGTGCGCATGGCCACCAATGCGCGGCGCAAGGCGCACGAGCATTACGACTGGAACCAGGTCTTCCCGCAGCTGATGCACCGCTACGGCAGCCTGCTGGCGGCGCGCCCGGGCGCCTTGCGCGCGCTCGAGCGGGTCTTTGCCCCCGACTGACATGGACTGGCAGCCGGGCGGCGATTCAGCGGGCGCAGCGCAGCGGCCGGCCCTGTGCGTCTCGATCCACGACGTCGCCCCCGCGACCTGGGATGAATGCAGCCGCCTCGCCCAGGCCATGCGCGAGGTGGCGCCGCTGCCCCTGACCTGGCTGGTGGTGCCAGCCTACCAACGCGCCGGCGGCGATCCGGCCCGGATGGAAGCAGGGCTCCGGCAGGCCCTGGCGCAGGGCGACGAACTGGCGCTGCACGGCTACACCCATCTCGATACCGCGGCGCGCGGTCCCGGCCTGAGCGAGCGTTTCTTGCGCGGCAGCTATAGCCACGAAGGCGAGTTCGCGGCCCTGCCGGCCGACGAGGCGGCGCGCCGCATCCAGCGCGGGCTCGACTGGTTTGCCGAGCGCGGCTGGCCGGTGCACGGCTTCGTGCCGCCGGCCTGGCTGATGGGCGAGGGCGCCTGGCAGGCGCTGCGCGCCTTCGATTTCGACTACACCACGAGCTTCCTGCGCTTTCACCTGCTCGGCGCCGGATCCACGGGTCCGGCAAGGGATGGCGGGGCGGTACTGTCGCCTTCGCTGGTCTATGCGGCGCGCAACCGGAGCGGCCGGCTGGCCTCGCCGCTGCTGGCGGACGCCCTGATGCTGGCGCTGGCGCGTCGTCCGCTCATCCGGCTGAGCCTGCATCCGCCGGACGTGCGCCATCCGCGGCTGCTGCGCCATGCGCAGGCCACGCTCGAGCGGCTGCTCGCGACGCACACGGCCATGACCAAGGCCGCGTTCGCGCACAGGCTTACCAGTACGGCCCCCAATAGCCTCCACCGCGCCAGTGACGCGCACCCCAGCCGCCATAGTACGAGGGACCAACCTGGCGCAGTTCCTCGCGCGTGCTGAGCTGCAGCACGCAATCGCGCCACTGGTCGCTGTTCTGTGCGTAGCCGAGGCGTGAGCAGGCTGGACCGTAGATGGTCATCAGCTCGGCCATTTCCGCCTGCATGCGCTCGGCGCGCTGCTGCGGCGTGGAGCAGGCAGCCAGCCCCAGGGTCATTGCCAGTACCGCGTACTTTGCCATTTGCATGATCGACTCCTTCGCCCGCCGTCCTGGCGGTTCGGTTCCAGTATAGAACTGCACTTGGGGATACGTCGTGCGTAAATCAATCGTGCGACACCCCGCATGCATGGAACAAATCCGGTTCGCCGGGAACACCTGTTTTCTGGCAAGATACGCCCCAAAAACAGAGGGGAAACACAGCATGCGACAGCGCCGATGGAAGACCTGGACCCTGCGCGGGGTGGCCGGATTGGCGGCGCTCGTCCTGCTGGCGCTCGCCGCCGGCTGGCTGTACCTGCGCGCCAGCCTGGCGCAGCTCGATGGCGAGCGCCGGGCGCCCGGCATGCGCGCCGCGGTGACGGTGGCGCGCGACGCCGCCGGCGTCCCCCTCATCAGCGGCGCCAGCCGTGCCGACGTGGCCTATGCGACCGGCTTCGTCCACGCGCAGGAGCGTTTCTTCCAGATGGACCTGCTGCGCCGTACCGCCGCCGGCGAGCTGGCCGAGCTGTTCGGCCCGCGCGCACTGCCGCTCGACCGCTCGCGCCGCCTGCACCGCTTCCGCGCGCGCGCGCAGTTGGCATTGGCGCGCCTGCCGGCAGCGGAGCGCGCGCTGCTGGAGCGCTATGTGGCCGGCGTCAACGACGGCTTGCAGGCGCTGCGCGCCGCACCCTTCGAATACCTCCTGACTTCGGCCCATGCGCGCCCGTGGAGCGCCGCCGATTCGCTGCTGGTCATCTGGGCGATGTACATCGACCTGCAGGGCAACCAGGAGCCGCGCGAGCTGGCGCGCGGCTGGCTGCGCGCCAACAGCGACCCGGCGCAACTGGCCTTCCTGCTGCCGGAAGCGAGCAGCTGGGATGCGACGCTGGACGCCGGCGCCGGCGTGACGCCGCCAGCCCAGGCGCCGCTGCCCGCGAAGGCCCCGGCCTGGTGGGGCGCTGCGCAGGAGCGGCCCGTGCGGCTGGCGGGCGCCGCCATCCTTGATTCGGTCGGCAGCAACAACTACGCGCTGGCCGGCAGCCGTAGCGCCAGCGGCGCGGCCATCGTCGCCGACGACATGCACCTCGGCCTGCAGCTGCCGAACATCTGGTACCGCCTGGCGCTGCGCTTCCCCGACCCGAAGGGCGGGCAGCGGCGCCTGGCCGGGGTCAGCCTGCCGGGCGCGCCGCCGAGCATCATCGTCGGCAGCAACGGGCAGGTGGCCTGGGCCTTCACCAACAGCTATGCCGACCTGGTCGACCTGGTGCCGCTCGACCTGGATGCCGGGCGCCCGGGCCAGGTGCGCACCCCTCGCGGCTGGGAGACCCCGGCCAGCCACGTGGAGTCGATCGCCGTGAAGGGCGCCCCAGCCGAGCGCTTCGTGGTGCGTGAGACGTCGCTGGGCCCGATCCGCGAAGCCGGCGGCCGCCAGTACGCGGTGCACTGGATCGCGCACCATCCGGACGCGATCAACCTGAATCACCTGAAGCTGGAAACGGCGGCCAGCGTGGAGGAGGCGCTGGGGATCGCCGCCATCAACGGCATTCCGGCCCAGAACTTCGTGGCGGGCGACGCGGCCGGCAACATCGGCTGGACCATCGCCGGGCTGCTGCCGCGGCGCGCGGCGCCGGCGTTCGCAAGCAGCTTCCCGCTGGAGAACGGCGTGCCCACCTGGAGCGCGACGCTGGCGCCGGGGCGCTATCCGCGCGTGCTCAATCCGGCCGGCGGCCAGATCACCACCGCCAACAGCCGCCAGCTGATGGGTGAGGGCGCCGACCTGATCGGCGACGGCGGTTTCGACATCGGCGCCCGCAACCGCCAGCTGGCGGACGGCCTGCGCGCACTCGGCCCCAAGCTCGACGTACGCCAGGCCTGGGGTGCGGCGCTCGACGACCGCGCCATCTTCATCGGACGCTGGCGCGAGCGCGCACTCGGCGCGCTCGACCCGCAGGCACTGAAGGACCAGCCGCAGCGCGCCGAGTTCCGCCGCCTGCTCGAGAGCAGCTGGGACGGCCATGCCAGCGTCGGCTCGGTCGGCTACCGGCTGGCGCGCAACACCATGTGGGCCTTCAACGAATTGCTGTTCGGCCGCGCCAACAAGGAACTGGCCGCGCTCGATCCGAAAGCGACGCTGGCCAGCGCCACCAGCCGCTGGCCGGAGGTGATCGAGCGCCTGCTGGACACCCGCCCGGCCGGCTGGCTGCCACCGGGCTACGCGGACTGGCGCGCGGTGGAGCTGGCCGCGATCGACCGCGTGATCCAGGACCTGACGAAAGATGGCCAGGCGCTGGACCAGGCGACCTGGGGCCGGCGCAATACCGCGGCGATCGCGCATCCGATCGGCATGGCGGTGCCGGCCCTGGCGCCGCTGCTGGGAGCGCCGGCCGACCAGCTGGCCGGGGATTCCAACATGCCGCGGGTGGCGGGGCCGAAGTTCGGGCAGTCCGAGCGCCTGACGGTGTCGCCGGGACGCGAAGAGGAGGGGTTGTACAACATGCCGGGCGGGCAGAGCGGGCATCCGCTGTCGCCGTTCTTCCTGGCGGGGCACGAGGAGTGGGTGCAAGCCAAGCCCGTGCCCTTGTTGCCGGGGCCGGCCAAGCATACGCTCCGCTTCGTGCCGTATATGAATGACCGGGGTCCGTAGGGTGGGCGGGTTCCCCGCCCACGCGGTGATAGTTTGGGCGTGAACAGCCGTGGAAGATGATCTCGCTGCTGGTTGAACGCGTGGGCGGGAAAACAGTCCACTGGACTGTTTTCCCCCGCCCACCCTACAACGGCGCCATCGCTTATTTCGCAGGCAATAGCAGCGGCGCCTGCAGCATCCCGGTGATCGTCTCCGCGCTCGACGGATGCCCCAGGTAGTATCCCTGCACCATGTCGCAGCCATATTGCTCGAGCAGCAGCAACTGTTCCCCGGTCTCGACCCCCTCGGCCACCACCACCATCTTGAGTCCGTGCGCCATGGCGATGATGGCGCGGGTGATGGCGGCGTTTTCCGAATCCTGCGGCAGGCCGTTGATGAAGCTGCGGTCGATCTTCAGTGCGCGCACGTCGAAACGCTTCAGATAGTTCATCGACGAGTAGCCGGTGCCGAAGTCGTCGATCGACAGGTACACCCCGATGCCGCGCAGCCGTTCCAGCGTGACCAGGGTGGCGCGCGCGTCGTCCATCAGCGTGCCCTCGGTGAGCTCGAGCTCGAGCAGGCGCGGCTCCAGGCCGGCATCGAGCAGGGCCGAGTGCACCATCTGCGACAGGTTCTCGTCCTTGAACTGCTTGGCCGAGAGGTTGACCGCCATGCGGATCATGCGCTGGGCCTGGCGCTGCCAGGACCTGGCCTGGCGGCAGGCGGTGCGCAGCACCCATTCGCCGATCGGCACGATCAGGCCGGTCTCTTCGGCCAGGGGGATGAACTCGGTCGGCGGCACCAGCCCGCGCTCCGGATGGCGCCAGCGCACCAGCGCCTCGACCCCGACGATTTCGGAAGTGCGCACGTCGCGCTGCGGCTGGTACACCAGATACAGCTCGTCGTTCTGCAAGGCCTTGCGCAGGCCGACCTCGAGCTTCACGTGGCTCATGATCTGCATGGTCAGCGAAGAGCTGTACAGCTTCGCATTGTTCTTCCCGCAGTTCTTGGCGTGGTACATCGCGGTGTCGGCGAACTTGAGCAGCGAGCCGCAATCGTCGCCGTCTTCCGGGAACAGCGAGATGCCGATGCTGGCGGTCACGAAGATCTCGTTGCCCTCGATGAGAAAGGGCCGCCGCATCGCCTCCTTCACGCGGGTAGCGACGTTCAGCGCATGCTCGACCCGCTCCAGGTCCGGGATCAGGATGGTGAACTCGTCGCCGCCCAGGCGCGCCAGGTTGGTGGTGTGGTCGGCCTTCTCGGTGTCCGACCCGCCGTTCGAGCCGTCCCCGCGCGACACCAGGTCGCTCGGCCGGGTGGTCTCGCGCAGGCGCTCGGACACCATTTTCAGCAGCTGGTCGCCGGCGTTGTGGCCGAGCGTGTCGTTGATGCGCTTGAAGGCGTCGAGGTCCATGAACAGCACCGCGAACTTCTTGTTGCCGACCTTCGAGCGCTGCAGTTCGCGCTCCAGGGTCTCCAGGAAGGCTTGGCGGTTCGGGATGCCGGTCAGGCTGTCGCAGTAGGCGAGGCGCCGGATCTGCTCTTCGGCGCGCTTGCGTTCGCTGATGTCCCGCACCAGGCCGAGCACCTGCGAGTCGCCGGTGGCGACCAGGCGCGCCTCGAAGTGCTGGACCTCGCCGCACGTCTCCAGCTCGTACTCGACCGAGCGCACCTGCTGGCTGGCCAGCACGGTGCGCATCTGTTCCAGCATGCGCGCGGCGGTCGCGGGCGGCAGCACGTCCGTGATGTGCTTGCCGATGCAGGGCTGGGAGGCGGCGTGCCTGCGGTTCGGCCGGCCCCGGCCGGGACGTTCATGGCCCGGCTCGTAGTCGAGGTAGAAGCCGTCGCGGTCGAGGCGGAAGAAGGTGTCCGGAATGGCGGCCAGCACCGCGCGGTTCTGGGCGTCGGCGATGCGCAGGCGCGCGATGGCGTCGCTGGCGCGCAGCACGTAGAGCACGCGGTGGCCGAGGATCGGCCAGTTGATCGGCTTGGACACGAAGTCGGTGGCGCCGGCCTCGTAGGCCCGCGTGACCGCCTCCAGGTCGTCGCCGCCCGTTACCATCACGATCGGCACGCTGGTTCCGTCGGCTTCCGAAGCACGGATCGCTTCGCAGGCTGCGAAGCCGTCCATGCGCGGCATCTCGACGTCCATCAGGATCAGGTCGGGCGCGCGCGAGCGCGCCAGTTCGACCGCTGCCGCGCCGTCGGCCGCCTCGATCGCGTCCAGCCCGACCTGGGCCAGCATCTCGAGCATCAGCATGCGCATGACAGGGTCGTCGTCGGCGACCAGGACCGTTCCGCGCTTCGGTGGAGGGGAGGGCATGTCAGGTTTCCTTTTCAAGCATGGCGTGGAGCGAATGGCGCACGGTCTGGAATTCGTGTTCCATGTCGGTGAGGATGCGGTCGGCACCAATGACCGTGTCGGCGCGCCCGAGCTGTTCGAGTTCCTTGCATAGCGTCGCCAGGCGCGCGGCGCCGATGTTGGCGCTGGCCGATTTCAGGCTGTGGGCGACGCGGCGCACGCTGCCGGCATCCATGCCTTCCACCGCCTCGCGCAGCGTCGCCAGGTGGCGCGGAGTGTCGCCCACGTAGGCCTGGACCACCTTCTGAACCAGCGCATCGCCGCCCTCGCGGCTGAGCGCCCGGATGTTGTCGAGCG
Source organism: Massilia sp. (assembly GCF_046293535.1). Lineage (NCBI taxonomy): Bacteria > Pseudomonadati > Pseudomonadota > Betaproteobacteria > Burkholderiales > Oxalobacteraceae > Massilia > Massilia sp. The sequence goes on from NZ_JBKBOV010000072.1 coordinate 9,279, forward strand.
CGACCCGGTTGACCGCCTCGCGCTGGATCACCTCGACCACTTCCTGCGGCAGCCGGGGCGGCGCGTCCAGGTGGTGGCTGGTGGCGGCCAGGGGCACCGCGATCCAGCGCCCGATCACCGCCGCCAGCTGCTGCTGGGTGAAGGGTTTCGAGAGGTAGTCGTCCATGCCGGCGGCCAGGCAGGCCTCGCGGTCGCCCTGCAGCGCGTTGGCGGTAATGGCGATCACCGGCAGGGTGCGCGCGCGGCCCGCTTCGCGCTCATGGCGGCGGATCGCGGCGGTGGCCGCGAAACCGTCCATCACCGGCATCTGGCAATCCATCAGCACCGCGTCGAAGCTGCCGGTGCGCACCGCCTGCAGCGCTTCCTGGCCGTTGCGCGCGCAATGGGCTTCGATGCCCAGGCTTTCCAGCATCGCCTTCGCGACTTCGACGTTGACCGGATTGTCCTCGGCCAGCAGGACCCGGCGCATGCGCGCGCGCGCAGCCGGGCGCGGCGCGGCCGGCGCGGGCGCGGCGCTTCCACGACC
>NZ_JBKBOV010000073.1:0-9687 GCF_046293535.1 Massilia sp.
AACATGAAAACCATCAAACAACTCGTCGTGACCGCAACCCTGGCCACCGCTGCGCTGGGCCTGACCGGCTGCGCCGGCATGTCGCAGCAAGACAAGAACACCGCGATCGGCGCCGGCGCCGGCGCCGTGATCGGCGGCGCGCTGACCGGCGGCAGCGCAGTCGGCACCGTCGGCGGCGCGGCCGTGGGCGGCGTGGTCGGCAACCAGGTCGGCAAGACCAACTGATCGCTCGCCGAGCGATACGAGAAGCCTGGCGATGCCAGGCTTTTTTGTGTTTGCCTGCAGCGTTTACATCAGACCGTGGATGGGCTGAGTGCCCGCTTCCCTGACGATCTCGTAGCAGGTGCACGAGGCCGCCGCCAGGCCCTCGGGATCGCGGATCTCGATGTTCCCGCGGCTGTAGTCGATCAGCCCCTGCTGCTGCAGCGCGCTGGCGGCCTTGGTGACGCCGACGCGGCGCACGCCGAGCGCATGCGCCAGGAACTCATGGGTCAGGTGGAATTTATCCGACTGCAGGCGGTCGCGCGTGACCAGCAGCGAGCGGGCCAGCCGCGCCTCCAGCACGTGGAAGCGGCTGCAGACGGCGATCTGGATCGCCTGGGCCAGCAGCGTGTCGGTATAGCGGTAGAGCACGCGCTGCAGCGAAGGATTGCGCGCCACCTCGGTCCGGAAGCGGCCGCTGTCCATGCGGCTGGCGCTGCCGGCGCGCTGCACGACCGCGCGTACCTGGGTGGTGTCGTGGCCGAGCGCCACCGTGGCGCCAACCATGCCCTCGCGCCCCACCAGGCCCACCTCGAGCGTCATGCGCCCTTCGGCCACGCCCATCAGCGAGATCAGGCAATCATGAGGAAAATAGATGTGGCGCAGCGGGTCGCCGGCCTCGCACAGCACGTCCCCGACCGCGACGGTGACCGGGTCGAGCAGCGGCAGGACCTGCGCCAGTTCCTGGGGTGGCAGCGCGGCCAGCAGTAGGTTGCTGTTGTGTTCGGAAATCGGCGGTGGTGCGGCAAAATTCATCGGTTTCTCGCGTCGGAACAGCATGACCCAACCGTCTGTCGGATACATTTGCAAACAATTTAGGCCAGCGTAACCGCCCCGCTCCGATCTGGTATGTACGGTGACGCACGGAACGGCTTGTTGTTCCTGAGGACAATCTGTCAATGCACAGGCCGCCTTAAATCCAGGCACACGGCCTCAACAAGACTTCTCCGAAAAGGAACCGGCATGAACACTTCCCCCACCCCGTCCGCACGCGGACGCATGCATCCCCTGATGATCCTGGCCGCGCTCGCGGTGCTGTTGTTCTGCCTGGTCGGCACGGCGGCGATCCTGGGCTGGATTCCCTCTTCCGTGGGCGGCAACAAAGAGCGCCAGCTGAGCGACGCCGAGCGCCTGGCGCTGGCCTCGACCTTGCCGCCGGGCGCGCCGCAGGTGGCGCCCGGCATGGTCGGCAACCTGCCCGGCCAGCAACTCGCGCCCGGCTACGTGGAGCCGGGCAGCGCCGCCGCACCCGCCGCTTATCCGGCTCAATCGGCCCAGGCCTATGCGCCGGCGGCGAACTATGCGCCCGCCCCGGCCGCCGCGGCGCCGGAACGGGTGGTCGAACGCGTGGTCGAGAAACCGGCCAGCAGGCCAGCGGAGAAACCGGTGCAGGTGGCCGCCGCCGACACCGGCCGCAACTGGTGCTCGAACTGCGGCAACGTCGAATCGGTCCGCGCCATCAAGCAGCGTGCCGAAGGCAGCGGACTGGGTGCGGCCGGCGGCGCCGTCATCGGCGGCCTGCTGGGCAACCAGATCGGCGGCGGCACCGGCCGCACCATCGCGACCGCCGCGGGCGCCATCGGCGGCGCCGTGGTCGGCAACCAGGTCGAAGGCAATATGAAGGCCACCACCAGCTACGAAATCCGCGTGCGCCTCGACGACGGTACCCTGCGCACCTTCCGCCAGAGCACCCAGCCGGCATGGCGCAGCGGCGACCGGGTGCGCATCGTCAAGGGCCGCCTGCGCTCGGTCGCCTGACCTGCCCCTGTTCCACTGAAAGCCGGGATGGCGCAAGCTTCCCGGCTTTTATTACGTCCAAATACTTTTCTATAAGCAATGTGCGCCAGCGCACGGACCAATGGATGAGCTAACCCGACAATGACAGGACGCTATCACTGCGTGCGGTGCGGAAAATAACCATCCTGAGGGGAGAGCATCATGAACAGCATGGCATGGATCGGCATTATCATCTGGGGCATCATCGTCGCAGCCTTCGGCCTGTTGTCGGCGCATCCGCCCGGTGAGGCGGCCCCTGGCGGACTGCAGGCGCAGGACGTCCTGTTCCTGGTGGCGGGCGGCCTGGTCACCTGCCTGATCGGCGTCACCGGCCTGCTCGGTTTCATGGGCTGGATCCCTGGCCTGCGCAAGGACAACCGCCACGCCTGATGTCCCGGAGCCTGGACTTTCGCAGTAAGTACGCCATCGTACAGAGGCCAGCAGTAAGCGGCGGCATACTGGAATCACGACGCCGAAGTGCGTAATTTCAGGAGGAGCAACATCATGTTGTATACAATTGCCGTCATTCTGATCGTTTTGTGGCTGCTCGGACTGGTGACCTCGTACACCATCGGCGGCTTCATCCACATTCTGCTTGTCGTTGCCGTGATCATGATCCTGGTGCGCCTGATCAGCGGACGAGGTATATAGTTGTTAGTTGTTAATAATTTTTTGTAAGACCAATCCGCTTCTCAGTCATGCCTGCAGGCTTGCCTCGGCAAGCATGACCGCGAAGCGGATTTTTTGTTCAAGGAGAACCACCATGCAAAGCAAACTGACTAAATCCGTGATCGCCGCTTCCCTCGTGGCCTTTACCGCCACCGGCTGTGCCAACATGGACCCGGTGCAGCGCGGCACCACGCAAGGCGCCGGCATCGGCGCGGCCCTGGGCGGCATCGTCGGCGCCAGCACCAGCGGCGGCGGCGGCAAGCGCGCCGCGGGCGGTGCCGCGATCGGCGCCGCTGCCGGCGCCGTGATCGGCAACATCTGGTCCAAGCGCATGGAAGCACAGAAACAGGCGATGGAACAGGCTACCCGCGGCACCGGCGTGCAGGTCAGCCAGACCGCCGACAACCGCCTCAAGCTCGACATCCCGAGCGACGTTTCGTTCGATACCGGCCGTTCCGACATCAAGTCGAACTTCCAGCCGGTGCTCGACCGCTTCGCCGCCACGCTGCAGGAAAACCCGGCCACCACGGTGACCATCATCGGCCACACCGACAATACCGGCACCGATGCGATCAACCAGCCGCTGTCGGTCGATCGCGCCGCCCGCACCCGCGACTACCTGGCCGCCCGCGGCGTCAACCCGGGCCGCATCACGATCGAGGGCCGCGGCTCGCGCGAGCCGATCGCTTCGAACAGCGACGCCTCCAGCCGTGCACGCAACCGCCGCGTCGAGATCTACGTGGCCGAGCGCGCCCAGGGCTGATCGCGCGTCGGCGCTTGCACGCTTGAACGAAAGCCGCCCGGCGCAAGCCGGGCGGCTTTTTTTGCGTCGACGCGCTATAGTCGCCTGCACCGCTTCCGGAGCCTTCCATGCAAGACGACGATCCGATCCGCATCCTCGCCCAGGAAACCCTTTCCGACGACTACTGCCAACTGAGGAAAGTCAGGTTCAGCCAGCGCCGCCGCGACGGCAGCGAGCAGGAACAGACCCGCGAGGTCTATGCCAACAACGGCGGCAGCGCCGTCCTGCTCTACAACCGCGACAAGCGCACCGTCCTGCTCACCCGCCAGTTCCGCATTGGCGCGCGCCTGGCCGGCCATGATGGCTTCATCATCGAAGCCCCGGCCGGCAACCTGGACGACACCGATCCGGAGGCGCAGGCGCGCGTCGAACTGTGCGAGGAAACGGGCTTTCGCGGCCACGGCCTGCGCAAGGTGATCGCGTTCTTCCCGAACCCCTCCTCGCTGACGGAAACGGTGCACTGCTATCTGGGCGAATACCGGGAGCGCGATCGCCAGGGGAGCGGCGGCGGCAAGGCAGAGGAAGGCGAGGACATCGAGGTGCTGGAGATGGACGTCATGGAGGCCTTCAGGCAGGTGAAGGAAGGCGGCATCGTCGACGCCAAGACGGTGATCCTGCTGCAGTTCCTGCGCGAGGTGATCTGGCCCAGTGGACCAGATCACGCAGCGGATTAGCTCGCGTCGGTGAACGCCAGGTACAGCTCGCGCGCGCGGCGCGCCACCGGGCCGGCTTCCAGCGTGCGGTCCTCGTAGCGCGTGCACGGCGTCACCTTGCCGTAGTTGCCGGTACTGAAGATCTCGCGCGCCGTCATCAATTCTTCCAGCGCCACGCTGCGCTCCTGCACCTGCACGCCTTCCGATGCCAGCAGCGCGATCACGCGCGCGCGGGTGATTCCGGCCAGGAAGGTGCCGTTCAGCTTCGGCGTCACCACGGCGCCGTCCTCGGCCACGATGAACAGGTTCGAGGCCGCGAACTCGGCCACGTTGCCGTCGGCGTCCAGCATGATCGCCTGGTCGAAGCCGCGCGCCTTGGCCTCGCGCATGGCACGGGTCGAGTTGGCGTACAGGGCCGAGGCCTTGGCGTCGGTCGGCGCCATGTCCGGCTGCGGGCGGCGCAGGGTCGACAGGCAGCTCGAGAAGCCGGCAAAGGGCGGCAGCGGCGCGTCGAAGATCGTCAGGGCGAACTGGCTGGCCTCGGCCACCGGGATCAGGAAGCCCTCGGTGCCGAACACCAGCGGGCGGATGTACAGTTCGGCGTCTTGCGGAAACCTGGTCACGCCCTCGCGCACCAGCGCTTCCATCTCGTCCACGCTCAAGGGGCAACGTAGGCCCAGCTTCTCGCTCGATACGATCACGCGCTCCAGGTGGGGGCGCAGGTCGGGCAGCTTGCCGCGCATGGCGCGTGCGCCGTCGAAGACCGAAGAGCCCAGCCACAGGCTGTGATCCATGGCGCCATACAGCGGCACATTACCTTCAGTCCATTGGCCATTAAAGTAAGTCAGGTACATGCATCCCTCGTTTTCTACATTGATTCAGCCCGTCAGTGTAACGCTTTCGGCCGGTTCATTGTTCGATGGCGAACCATGGCTTACCTTTGCCTCGCGTACACTATGGCTTTCCAGTATCAACATTGCCCATGCTCGCCATTCTTGAACGAATCGATCCCGACAGCGACCGTCTCGACCACTTGGTCGACCTGGTCGATTGCCTGCGCCCGCGCAATCGCTGGGTCTGGCAAAAGGCGGACGATCCGGTCCAGAACGTGCGCACGCTGACCCAGCTGCTCAAGGGCAATCCGTCGCAAGCCTGGTCCTTGCGGCGCTATCTCACCACCTTGCTGGAGAGCCGCCGCCATACCAGCCTGTACAGCGACATCGGCGTCCTCTCCAACGACGGCTTCGTTACCGAACTGAAGCGGCGGGTCACCTACCGCTTCCTGCCGCCGGCGCTCAACGACCTCTACCTGTCGGACGCGCTCGACCAGGTGTTGTACGACGAGGACGACCATGAGTGGATCTGCATGGTCCCGACCGCCGACTGGATGGAACTGTTCGACGTCATCGCCAATGCGCCGCCGCCCCAGGACCGCAGCGGCGGACCGGCGACGCCCGATCGGGCGCGCTACGTCACCCTGATGGGCCTGCTGGACGCGATCCGCACCCTGTCTTGCCGCATCTGCGCCCTCGGCCTGGAGCCACGCCTGATCCACAGCTACAGCGAGATCGAGGATTTCGACTCGCCCTTCCTGATGCAGAACATCGAGGTCAACCGCTACCTCGACGAATACGCCCGCTACCTGGACGGCAAGATCGAACAGCCGGAAGACGCGCGCCACCTCCTGGTCATGCTCGACCAGTGCGAAGAGGTGGTGCTCAAGATCCGCCGCGGCGCCCGGTCGACCGGCACCAGCGTGGCCCTGACCTACCTGCTGGTGGCCCTGCACCAGAGCATCGATCGGCTGCACAAGTTGCTCTACCTGGTGGACCTGAGCGGCTCGCTGCCGAGCGCGCCGAGCGTGGACCTGGTGGCGGTGGCCACCCGCGCCGCCAAGCCGGAGCAACCGGTGGCGAGCGGCCGGCGCCTGGCGGCCGTGGCCCTGGCGGAAGAACTGATAGCGGCGCACAACGCCAAGTACCGGGTCCGTGGCTTGCTGCGCGACAATGTCGACCTGCTGGCCCGCAACGTCACCGAAAACGCCAGCCGCACCGGCGAACACTACATCGCCGAAACCCGGCGCGACCTGCGCCACATGTTCGTGGCGGCTTCCGGGGCCGGCTTCATCGTCGGCTTCATGGCCATGTTCAAGATCATGCTGGGCTACCTGCACACCGCGCCCCTGGTCGAGGCCTTCCTGTTCAGCATGAACTATTCGCTGGGCTTCATCCTCATCTACATCCTGCATTTCACGGTGGCGACCAAGCAGCCGGCGATGACGGCGCAGCACATCGCCGCTTCGCTGCAGCGCGCCGACAATGGGCGCGGGCTGGACGTGGACAGCCTGGCCTACCTTGTCACCAAGGTCTTCCGTACCCAGATAGTAGCCGTGCTCGGCAACGTGCTGCTGGCCTTTCCGGTGGCCTGGGCGATCGCGGTCGGCTACAAGGCGATCAACGGCAACCACATCGTCGATCCGGCCAAGGCGCACCACCTGCTCATGGACGTCGATCCGATCCACAGCCTTGCCCTGTTCTATGCGGCGATCGCCGGCGTCTGGCTGTTCCTGGCGGGCCTGATCTCGGGCTACTACGACAACAAGGCGCTGTACACCCGCATGGGCCAGCGCGTGCGCCAGTTGCGCCGCCTGCGCCGCCTGATGGGCGAGGAACGGCTCGGCCGCTTCGCCGGCTATATCGAGGACAACCTGGGGGGCCTGATGGGTAATTTCTTCTTCGGCTTGATGCTCGGGATGACCGGCACCGTCGGCTTCCTGCTCGGCCTGCCCCTCGACATCCGCCACGTCACCTTCTCGACCGCCAACGTGGCCACCGCGCTCGTCGGCCTCGACTACCGGGTGCCGCTCGAGGTGGTGGCCAATGCCGCTTCGGGCGTACTCCTGATCGGCGCGGTCAACCTCCTGGTCAGCTTCGGCCTGGCGTTGTGGGTGGCGATGCGCGCCCGCAAGATCCAGTTCAAGCGCGGCATCCTGCTGGTGCAGGCGCTGGGGCGCCACCTGCTGGCCGCGCCCATCGATTTCTTCCTCGGCCCCAAGCAGCAGCCGATCAGCCGCGACTCCAGCAGTGAACTCATCATGAGGGACACGAAATGAACAACAAGCGCCTGACTTCCTTCCTGGCCTTCCTGGCCTTCGTCTGCGTGGTCGCCTCGTGCAAGTCCCTTCCCGACGCGCAGAAGCTGCCCGAGCAGCCGGCCAAGGCCGTGCCGGCGGTGGCCACGCCGCGCGGCATGCTGGACAACAAACAGGCGGCCCAGCTCCTGCGCAGGCGCTGGGCCAACGCCTCGCCCGACCTGAAGCAGCTGGCGGTGCTGGAAGAACAGGCGACCGGCGCCCCCCTCATCCCCGGCAACAAGGTGACGCTGCTGTTCGACGGCCCCGCCACCATGCGCGAGATGATGGCGGCGGCGCGCGAGGCCAAGTCCTCGATCAACCTCGAGACCTACATTTTCGACCGCGACCCGATCGGCATGCAGTTCGCCGAACTGCTGATGGAGAAGCGGCGCCAGGGCGTGATCGTCAACATCATCGCCGACGGCGTCGGCACCCTCGGCACCCCCAAGGAATTCTTCGAGCGCCTGCGCGCGGCCGGCATCAACGTCCTGATCTTCAATCCGGTCAATCCGCTGCAACGCCCCGGCGCCTGGCAGCTGAACAACCGCGACCACCGCAAGATCATGGTGGTGGACGGGCGCGTCGGCTTCACCGGCGGCATCAACATCAGCGAGACCTATGCCAACAGTTCGCTGTTCCGCTCGCGCAAGAAGCCGGAGACGGTCGACGCCGAGCAGGTCGGCTGGCGCGATACCCACATCCGCATCGAGGGGCCGGCCGTGGCCGCGCTGCAGTACGCCTTCATCGACAACTGGGTGCACCAGGATGCCGGCGAACTGCCCCCTGCCGAGTACTTCCCGCGCCTGGCGCCGGCGGGCGACAAGGTGATGCGGGTACTGGCCACCTCGCCGGACCGCGATTCGGAAATCTACAAGTCGCTGATGGTGGCCATGAACGAGGCCAAGAAATCGATCCACATCACCTCGGCCTATTTCGTGCCGGACCGGCAGATCGTCGATTCGCTGATCGCCGCGGCCAAGCGCGGCGTGGACGTGAAGCTGGTGCTGCCGGGCGTGTCCGACCATGACCTGATCATGTACGCCGGCCAGGCCTTCTACGACGAACTGCTGGCGGGCGGCGTCCGGATCTTCCAGCTGCAGGTGGCGGTGCTGCATGCCAAGACGGCGGTGATCGACGGGATCTGGTCGACCATCGGCTCGGCCAACATCGACCGCCGCAGCTTCATCCACAACTACGAACTGAACGTGGTCGTGCTGGACCCGGCCTTCGGCAAGGACATGGAGGCGGCCTTCAACGAAGACCTGCGCAGCTCCAGGGAAGTCACGCTCGACCAGTGGCGCGACCGGCCCTGGAAGGACCGCCTGCGCGAATTCATCGGACGGCTGGCGGAATACTGGATTTAACCGTAGGGTGGACGGCTTCGCCGTCCGCGCGTTCAGCCGCACGGTGCCGTGACGCACACTGGTTGTTCACGCGAAGTTTGAACGCGCGGTCGGCACAGCCGACCACCCTACGAATGCTTACAGTCCCGCCGCCATCAGGCCGTCGATGTGCGGCGTCCACACGCTCCCCGTGCGCATGAACTTCTCGGTGGCCATCACCTCGAAGTGTCCGTGCACCACGTCCCAGCCGTAGCGATCGATCTCGACCTTCTGCGGCTCCACCCGCAGCACGTTGAAGGAATTCACCTCGCCCCGCCCGCGGGTCGAGGTGGCCGTCCCCGCCTGCACCACCAGCGCCGCATACTCGCTCAACTGGTAGCGCGCCGCCGTGCTGCCGGCGTGGCTGGCGTGCATGTGCCCACCCATCAGGATGTCCACGCCGCACTCGGAAAAGGCCTGCATGGCGCGCGGGGCCCGGTTCACCAGGTCGCGCTCCTCGAAATGGTCGGGCAGGTCGAAGGGATGGTGGGCCACGATGATGCGCGTGACGTCAGGCGGCACGTTCGCCAACTGCTGGCGCACGGTCGCCAGCTGGTCGCGGCTGACCTTGCCGTCCTTGATGGTGAACGAGCGCGCGGTGTTGACGCCGACCACCGCGATCTCCTCGTCGAGATAGAAGGGATCGAGGTCGTCGGTGATGTAGCGCCGGTAGCGCGACAGCGGCTTCACGAAGCGGCGGAACACGTTGTACAGCGAGATGTCGTGGTTGCCCGGCACGATGATCTGCGGCCCCGGCAGCGTGTCGAGGAAGGCGCGCGCCTCTTCGAACTGTTCCGGCCTGGCGCGCTGGGTCAGGTCGCCCGAGACCACCAGCACGTCGGGGGCGATCCGCTCGACCAGCGTGCGCAGGGGCGCCAGCAGGCTGTGGTCGACGCGGCCGAAATGCAGGTCCGACAGGTGTACGAGTGTGCGCATCCTTTCCCCCGGGTTTGTCCTTGTTTTTCAGATGTCCTGCGGCCCCGCCGGCCGGCCGGCAAGCCGCGCGCGCGC
>NZ_JBKBOV010000074.1:0-9130 GCF_046293535.1 Massilia sp.
TGCCAGATCGATGCCAACTGTCGTAATCTCCATGGTGACGCCCCCCTCGGTTCAAGTGGTTGCTCGATACTTCCACTTTGGCACACTGATGCCGTTACGGGTGGGGGCGTCCATCCCATTGTTCTAAGCCAGCGTAAAAATGGCCCGGAGCGATCCGGGCCATTGTCGTTTAGCGCCTCACTGACTTCCTCGCTGACTTCTCCGCTTACTTCTTGACCTTCTCGCGCGCCACCCAGTACAGCAGCGCGATGATCAGGCCATATGGAATCAGGCTCAGGAAGTGCGAACTCGGTCCCGCGAAGAAGGGGTTCGAGGCTTCCGCCCACTTCGCCATGCTGTTGTCGAAGTTGGTCAGCACGCCGGCGGTGATGGCGATGATGATGCCGGCCAGCGCGCCGCCCGCGATGTAGCCCGAGGCCAGCAAGGTGCCCGAACTACGGTCGCCCGCGGCCTGGCGCTCTTCGTCGCTGAGCTTCTCGTACTGCGGCAGCTTGTTGTTGCGGCGGTCGGCCAGCCAGCGCACCGTGCCGCCCACCGCGATCGGCAGCGTCGCCAGCAGCGGCAGGTAGACCCCGACCGAGAATGCCAGCGCATGCACGCCGGCCATCTCGAGCACCACCGCGATCATCACGCCGAACAGCACCAGGGTCCACGGCAGCTCCTGGTCGAGGATGCCCTTGATGATGTAGGACATCAAGACCGCCTTGGGCGCGTCGTACTTCTTGACCTCGGTGCCGTCGGGGCGCACGTGCTGGGTGCCGTTGATGCCGGGGTCGACCAGGTAGGCCAGGCTGCCGTCCTCGGCCACCAGGTACTTGCCGGCCGGGCCGCCCTCGACGTCGGTCTTGCGCCACACCTTATAGGTGTTGGCGTCGCTGGCGGCCTGCGGGCCCGCCAGCTGCGCGGTCTCCGTCAGGGCGCCGAGCTGCTGGGCACTGAGCCTGACGGTGGGCGCCACCTGGCTTGCGGGCACGTAGACGGTGCCGGCTTCGTTCAGCTTGAGCAGGATCGGGCCCAGGATCAGCGCCGAGGCAAAGGCGCCGCACAGGATCGCGTACTGCTGCATGCGCGGCGTCGAGCCGACCAGGAAGCCCGTCTTCAGGTCTTGCGAGGTGGTGCCGGAATTGCTGGCCGCGATGCAGACGATGGCGCCGACCGACAGCGCGGTCACGTAGTATTGCCCGCCGGCCCAACCCATCAGCAGGAAGATCAGGCAGGTGAACAGCAGCGTCGCCACGGCCATGCCCGAGATCGGGTTCGAGGACGAACCGATCTCGCCGGTCAGGCGCGAGGACACGGTCGCGAACAGGAAGCCGAACACCAGGATCAGGAGCGCGCCCAGCAGGTTCATGTGCAGCGGCGTGGCCACCGTGATGATGGCGATGATGGCCAGGCAGCCGATTAGGACCCACTTCAGCGGAATGTCGCGCTCGGTGCGCGGCAGCTCGGCCTGCGCCGCCGCGGCGGCGCCCTTGCCCTTGCCGAATCCGGCCAGGCCGCCGCTCAGGCCCTTCCAGATGGCGGGCAGCGAGCGCACCAGCGAAATCAGGCCGCCGGCGGCCACCGCCCCCGCGCCGATGTAGAGCACGTAGGCGTCGCGGATGTCGTCCGGGCCCATGTCGCGGATCAGGGTGGTGGCCGGCGCCAGCGGCACGGTGAGCAAGTCACCGAAAAACTTGATCATCGGGATCAGGAGCAGGTAGGACAGGACCCCGCCCGCCGCCATCGTGAAGGCGATGCGCGGACCGATGATGTAGCCCACGCCGAGCAGTTCCGGCGACACTTCGGCGCCGGCCGAGCCGCCCCTGAGCGGATTGCCGAACTCGAAATTGACGTAGTCGCGCCAGCCCTTGAACGACACGCTCAGGGTCTTGTACAGCAGGCCGATGCCGAAGCCGCCGAAGATCAGCATGGCGCGGCGGCGGGCGTCGCGCGCCGCATCCGAACCTTCTTCGCGCGCTTCGCCGGCCGCGGCGCGCGAGGTTTCGGTGGCGGCGGCCTTGAGCACCTCGGCGCAGGCCGTCCCTTCCGGATATTTCAGCTCGCGGTGGGCGTCGACGATCATGGTCCGGCGCATCGGGATCATCATCAGGATGCCGAGCAAGCCGCCCAGCACGCCCACCAGCATCACGCGCGCGATGTCCAGGTCGAAGCCGAGGATCAGGATCGCCGGCATGGTGGCGCCCAGGCCGAAGGCGAGCGATTCGCCGGCCGATCCGGCGGTCTGCGCGATGCTGTTCTCGAGGATGGTCGATTCGCGCGCGCCGAACTGCCTGGCGGTGTGGAACAGGGTGATGGCGATGACCGCCACCGGAATCGAGGCGCTGACCGTGAGGCCGACCTTCAGCACCAGGTAGAGCGAGGAAGCGCCGAACACCATGCCCAGCACCGTGCCCATGATCAGGGCGCGCAGCGTGAATTCGGGCAGGTTCGCACTGGCGGGAATGTAGGGCTTGAAGGCGGCCGGGCCGGCCTTGGCGGGTGAATCGTAGGGCATGGATGGTCCTGTGTATGCATGCTTGGGTAAAACCGAATGCGTGACTATGGCATATGCCGAAATGGAAAGAAAGCGGTTTGGAGGTTTACGATGCGCCGGATACAATGGATCGCAAGAACCGTACTTACGGCCATACCTCGAGAGTTTCGTAGTGACCCAGTCTTCGCCGCCGCCCGCCAAACGCCCCCGCCGTCTCCGGATGTTCATCTTCTTTTCGCTGGCCGCGCTGGTCGGGCTGGCGGCCGGCATTGCCATCTATGCCATGACGGTGATCCTGCCGAAGGTGCCGAAGATCGACGCGGTGCTCGACTACCAGCCCAAGATCCCGCTGCGCGTCTACACCGCGGACAATCACCTGATCGGCGAATTCGGCGTCGAGCGGCGCGACTTCGTCACCATCGACAAGATCCCGGCGCGCATGAAGCAAGCCCTGCTCGCCATCGAGGACGCCCATTTCTACCAGCACCAGGGAATCGACTGGCGCGGCGCCATGCGCGCGGTGTACACCAACCTGCGCGGCGGTTTCGGCTCGGGCGGCGCCTCGACCATCACGATGCAGGTGGCGCGCAACTTCTTCCTCTCCAAGGACAAGGTCCTGTCGCGCAAGATCACCGAGGTCGCGCTGGCTTACCGCATCGAGGATGCGCTCACCAAGGACCAGATCCTCGAGCTGTACATGAACCAGATCTACCTGGGCAACCGCTCCTACGGCTTTTCCAGCGCGGCGCGCAGCTACTTCGGCAAGCGCCTGGACGAGCTGAGCCTGGCCGAAACCGCGATGCTGGCCGGCCTGCCGCAGAATCCTTCGCGCCACAACCCGATCGCCAACCCGAAGCGTGCGCAGCAGCGCCAGCACGTGGTGCTCGAGCGCCTGCTCAGGCTCGGGAACATCAGCGAGGCCGAATACCGCCAGGCCGTGGCCGAGCCGCTGCGCATTCGCCGCGCCGGCCAGGTCTTCGACACCCGCGCCGACTACGTCGCCGAACTGGCGCGCCAGGCCGTCTATGCCCGGCTCGGCGAACAAGCCTACGAGCGCGGCATCGTGGTGACCACCACCATCCTCAAGCAGGAACAGGACGCCGCCTACGAGTCGGTGCGCCGCAACGTGCTCGCCTACGACCAGCGCCACGGCTACCGCGGCCCCGAAGCGCGCATCACCCTGCCGCAGGATCCGCTCGAGCGCGAGGAAGCGATCATCGAGGCCCTGCAAAAGCGCACGCCATCCGACGGCCTGCTGCCGGCGGTGGTGCTGGCGGCCTCTCCCCAGGCGGTGCGGGTCGAGCTGCTCAGCGGCGAGGAAGTGACGATCGAGGGCGCCGGCCTGAAGTTCGCGGCGCGCGCCCTGGCCGCGAACGCCAAGGACAGCCTGCGCATCGCGCCGGGGGCCGTGGTGCGCATCAGCCAGCTCAAGGGCAAAGGCAAGGACGCCTGGGCCATCGCCCAGGTGCCCCAGGTGGCGGCCGCTTTTGTCGCGATCGATGCCGACACCGGCGCCTATCACGCGCTGGTGGGCGGCTTCGACTACAACCTGCAGAAGTTCAACCACGTGACCCAGGCCTGGCGCCAGCCGGGTTCCGCGATCAAGCCCTTCGTCTACGCGGCGGCGCTGGACAAGGGTTACTCGCCCGGCACCCGCATCCTGGACGAACCGCTCGACATGCCCGGCGAGAACGCCGGCCAGACCTGGTCGCCGCAGAACGACGACGGCGTGTTCGACGGGCCGGTCACGATGCGCTACTCGCTGACGCATTCGAAGAACGTGCCCACGGTGCGCCTGCAGCGCGCGCTCGGCACCGACTATACCCACGACTACCTGGGCCGCTTCGGCTTCGACCTGCCGAAGCACCCGAAGAACCTGACCCTGGCGCTGGGCACCGGCGCGGTCACCCCGCTGCAGATGGCCGGCGCCTACGCGGTGTTCGCCAACGGCGGCTACCGCGTCAAGCCCTACCTGATCGCCCAGATCCGCGACGGCAACGGCAACGTCCTGCTGGAGAACAAGCCGGCCGCGCGCCAGGAGGGCGACCGGGTGCTCGATCCGCGCAGCGCCTTCGTCCTCGATTCCATGCTGCGCGACGTGAGCCGCTACGGCACCGGGGCCGCATCGAGCCGGCAGCTCGGCCGCAGCGACATTGCCGGCAAGACCGGCACCACCAACGACGCCATCGACGGCTGGTTCGCCGGCTACGGCGGCAAGGTGGTGGCGGTGGCCTGGATGGGCTACGACGAACCGCGCTCGCTGGGCGGGCGCGAGTTCGGCGCCACCCTGGCGCTGCCGATCTGGATCGACTACATGCGTGTGGCCCTGGCCAAGCTGCCGCCGCAGGAAGAGCGGCTGGAGCCGGAAGGCGTGGTACGCGAGGACGACGACTGGGTGTTCGAGGAGTTCGTCGAGCGTCCGGACCTGCGCGCGATCGACATCGACCCGGGGCTCGACGACCCGCCGGTGGAGGTCGACCCGGTCATGGGCGAGCCGGTCCCGCAGTCCCCAACGGCTCCGGCGGCGCCCCCGCCGCCGCCGCCGCCCTCGTCCGCGCTGTTCTGATCCGGTACCGGGGCGGCGTCCGCTTAGGTGTCGCCGTCGATGATCCAGTCCGACAGCTTGCCGCTGGCCTGGCGCGGCAAGGCCGGACCGAACGAATACGCGGCAGGACGCTCCGGCGCCGGCAGGCGCGCGGCCATCCAGGCCGAGAGTTCCGCGCGCAGCGCCGCGGCGTCCAGGCTGCCCTCGGGCGGCACGCTCCCGCGCGGCAGCACGAAGGCCTTCAGGCGCCGGCCCTCGTCCGGCCGCATGAGGCGCACGCTTGCGTCGCCGACCATCGGATGCATGCGCAGCACGTCGGCCACGTAGCCGGGGAAGACGTTGACGCCGCCGACCTGGACCGCATGATCGATCCGCCCCACCGGCCGGAAGCGTCCCGGCGCGCTCCAGGCCAGCCGGTCCTGCAAGGGGAAAGACCGGCGGCTGCCGTCCGGGCAGCGGCGTTCCAGCACGCTTTCATCCGCCCCCGCCTCCCAGTAGGAAAACAGGAGATAGTCCACGTCCGGGCTGTCGCGCCAACCGACGCCGGCGGTTTCGGAACTGCCGTAGACCTGCACCAGCCTCGCCAGGCCCGCCGCCACGGCGGCGCGCGCGACTTCGTCCGGGCAGGGCGCGGTCGAGCTGACACCCTGCACGCCGGCCGGGAGCGCTCCCGCCACCGGCGCGAACACGCGCCAGAAATCGGGAAAGCCCACCACCAGGTCGCCGGGTTCCAGCTGGCGCGCCACCGCGCCGGCCGAAGCGCCGCGCAGGTCCACCGCCCTCGCGGGATCGAGACCGAGTGCGCGCGGCAGCAGCACCGTGAACAGGAAGCCGTAGATATGCTGCGACGGCACCAGGCCGACGATGCGGCGCGTGCCCGGGAACAGCGCCGCCAGCGCGCAGGCTTCCTGCCACAGGCCGGCCAGCGCATGCGCACAGCGCTTGGGCGCGCCCGAGCTGCCCGACGTGCGAAAGCCCATCATGCCGCTGCCGTCCTCCAGTCCCGCCGCCGCGGCCTCGAGCCAGGCGCCGAGCCGGGGATTGGCCAGCACCCGCTCTTCGCCGATGCAGCCGATCCCCAGCACCTGTTCCATCGCGGCGGCCAGGCCGAGCAGCTCGAGCGAATCGGCGCCGAGGTCGGCCATCAGGTCGAGTTCGGGCGGCCAGGGCTGCGGCCGCCGCACGATGCCGGGCCGCATCAGCGCCAGCTCCCCGGCCAGCAGGTCGGACAGGACGCGCAGCAGGGTCGGGCGATGCGACCACCAGCGCGGTTCGGGAGGGGTATTGACGGTCATGAGGGGAAGGGACAGGTGGCGAGCCGCCGATGGTGCCGACAGCTTGGCACCCTGTCAAGCCTGCATCATCCGACGCAAAAGTAACATTCGACAACGCAAAGTGTCAAAACTGAGTTGCGCACAATTGACAGGCGGGCTGGCGGCATGTCAACATCAATTTCCTCAAATCAACGACCGCGTCCGCACGCGACACGCCACGCCATGAATGCACCTTCCCTGTCGTTTTCGACCGCCGACCTGGTGTCGCAGCTCGACAACTGCTCGCCGGAACAGCTCGACCAGCTCGACTTCGGCGTGATCGGCTTCGATGCCGACACCAACGTGCAGCGCTACAACGCCTTCGAATCGCAGGCGGCCGGCCTGTCGCCGCAGCGCGTGATCGGCCAGCCGCTGTTCACCAACGTCGCCCCCTGCCTGAACAACTTCATGGTGGCCCAGCGCTTCGAGGACGCGATGGACGAGGGCTGCGCGCTCGACGCCACCCTCGACTACGTCCTGACCCTGCGCATGCGCCCGGTCAAGGTGGCCCTGCGCCTGCTGGCCAGCCCGGCCAGCGGCAACCGCTACGTGCTGGTCCAGCGCCAGCGCTGAGCGGCGGCACGCTAGAGGCGCACGCGTGGACGACGTCGAGCAGCTACGGGCCGAGCACGAAGCCCTGATCCAGTTCCTGTACCTGGCTCCCGTGGGCCTGGTCCAGGCCGACATCGACGGCGCCATCGTCATGATGAACCCGATCTCGGCCCAGCTCCTGATGCCGCTCTCGCGCGACGGCAGCCTCGACAACCTGTTTACGGCGCTGGAAAGCGTCGCGCCCGAGCTGCGCCACCTGTGCGCCGCTTACACGCGCCCATCGGGCAAGATCTGCGACGGCCTGCACGTGCACCTGAACGCCGGCGGCGCCAAGAAGATCCCGCAGATCCTCGCCATCACCCTGCTCAAGCTCGACGCGCGACGCATCATGGCGGTGATCGACGACGTCACCCTGCAGGTGCGGCGCGAGCGCCAGTTGCGCCAGAACGACGCCTGGCTCAACGCCATCCTCACCGGCATCGCCGACTACGCCCTGGTCGGCCTCGACGCGCACGGCGCCATCGCCGAATGGAACCCCAGCATCGGGCGCGTCACCGGCTTCGGCCAGGAGGCGGTGGGCCAGCCGTATTCGATCTTCTA
Source organism: Massilia sp. (assembly GCF_046293535.1). Taxonomy (NCBI): domain Bacteria; kingdom Pseudomonadati; phylum Pseudomonadota; class Betaproteobacteria; order Burkholderiales; family Oxalobacteraceae; genus Massilia; species Massilia sp. The sequence goes on from NZ_JBKBOV010000074.1 coordinate 7,487, forward strand.
TCCGCTTGACGCGATGACGCCGGAGCGCCTGCTCGACCGCCTGCGCGACGCCGAGCGCGACGGCTGGAGCCTGGACGAGGGCAAGCGCCTGCGCGCCGACGGCAGCGGCTTCTGGGGCAGCCTTCTCATCGCGCCCCTGCCCGAGCGCGCGCCGCCCTGCGGCCTGGAAGCGGACGGCCCGGCCTATTGCCTGATCCTGCGCGACATCACCGACAAGCGCGAGGCCAGCGAACGGCGCCGGCGCGAAGCCTTCGGCGACTATCTCACCGGGCTGGCGAACCGGCGCGCCTTCTTCGAGGCGGCCGAGCAGGAGTTGAGCCGCAGCCTGACGGTGCCGCGCCCGACCGCGGTGATCGCGATCGATGCCGACCATTTCAAGGCCATCAACGACCGCTACGGCCATCCGGGCGGCGACGCCGTGCTGCAGCACCTGGCCGCGATCCTTGGCGAGACCTTCCGCGAGGTGGACGTGGCCGCGCGCATCGGCGGCGAGGAGTTCGCGGTGCTGCTGCCGTCCACCGACCTGCCGCGCGCGGCGGTGGTTGCCGAGCGCCTGCGTTCTGACGTGGCCTCGCACACCGTCCACTTTAATGGAGAACGTATCCAGTATACTGTCAGCCTCGGCGTCGCCAGCCTGGACGACGGCGCCGGCGGCGTCGACCTGCTGCTCGAGCGCGCCGACCAGGCCCTGTACGCGGCCAAGCGCCTGGGGCGCAACCGCGTCGAACGCTGGCGTCCCGAGATGGCGTCCAGTCCCGCCCATCAACTCGAAGGAGAGCGCAAGCATGACTGATCCGTGCGACGCCTACGAGGCCCTGGTGCAGTTCCTGTACCGCGCGCCGATCGGGCTGGTCCAGATGTCGCCCGACGGCACGGTGGACATGCTCAATCCGATGGCATCGAACCTCTTGATGCCGATCGCCCCGAACAGCGGCCTCGACAACCTGTACACCGTGCTGGCGCCGATCGCGCCGCAACTGCCGCAACTGGCCGCCGAATTCGGCGCCGCCTCCGGGGTCGTCTGCGAAGGCCTGCGCGCCCCCCTGCCGCCCGAACTCACCGCGCCGGGCAGTCCGCAGGTGCTGGCGATCAGCCTGATGAAGCTCGACGGCGAACGCCTGATGGCGGTCGTCACCGATGCCACCCAGGAAGTGCAGCGCGAACAGGAAACCCTGCTGCGGCGCCTGCGCAATGCCGCCCGTACCGACGCGCTCACGCGCATGCCGAACCGCGAAGCGGTGCGCGAACAGCTGCAGCACCTGGTGACGCGGCCGCTGTCGGCCGGCGAGTTTGCCGTTCTATTCATGAACTGCGACCGCTTCCGCCAGATCAACGACACCCTCGGCCAGGCCGCCGGCGACGAGCTGCTGGTGCAGATCGCCGACCGCATCCGCGGCGCGCTGCGCCCGCCGAGCGACCGCATCGATAGCGCCAGCGGCAGCGGCCAGCTGGCCGCGCGCGTGGGCGGCGACGAATTCGTGGTGGTGCTCGACGGGATGCGTTCGCGCGAGGATGCCGAGCGCGTCGCCGGCCGCATCCTCGACGCGCTGGCCCGCCCCTTCCGGGTGCAGGGCCAGGAAATCGTGTGCGGCACCAGCCTGGGCCTGGCCTGGGGCGCGGATGCCATGCACGGCGGGGTGCGCG
>NZ_JBKBOV010000075.1:0-7774 GCF_046293535.1 Massilia sp.
TCATTGCTGAGCAACGTATTTCTTTTTTGTGAACATTTGATAATTTAAGTAATCACTGACCGAAGCCAGCGGCACCCTCATCAAACGCCCACACTTATCGACTGTTGATTGTTAAAGAACCGTTGTTCTGTACTACCTTGCTGCACCTTGCGAAGCGTTGTGTTCGTCAGCAGCAGAGGAATGAGATTATGCAGTGTTTCGCTTAACTCGTCAACCCCTCGTTCGCTTCGTTGCAGATTTCTCTGTAGACCTTGTCAACGTAAACACTTGATTCCGTTAACGTTTTTCAGTCTCGCCTTGCAGCGTTCCCGAAGCGGACGCGCACTATAACAAACGCCGGCGCAGTCCGCAAGCCCCGTGCCTGCACGTGCGGGAGGGTACGGTGCGTGTCCGTTCTGGCAATGACGGGTATATTGCGTGCCGAAGCAGCATGCCGGTCGCACGGGTGCTACACGCTATTGGAGAACAGATGAAGCACCTTTTATTTCGCCGCACCGCCATCGCCGCGGCATGCATGTCCGCCCCGCTCTGCGCAATCGCCGATGAGCTGCGCGCGCCCATCAGCGTCGTGGTGGTGAGCGCCACCCGCTCGGCCCACACGAGTTTCGACCTGCCCGCTGCGATCGACATCGTCGACGCCTCCCAGTTGCGCGACACCCAGCCGCGCGTGAATGCCTCCGAGGCCCTGGCCGCGGTGCCGGGCCTGGTGGCGCGCGACCGCCAGAACTATGCGCAGGACCTGCAGATCTCCTCGCGCGGCTTCGGCGCCCGCTCGGCCTTCGGGGTGCGCGGCGTTCGCCTGGTGGCGGACGGCATCCCGGCTACCATGCCGGACGGCCAGGGCCAGGCCGCCACCTTCAACCTCGACATCGCAGAGCGCATCGAAGTGCTGCGCGGCCCCTTCTCCGCCCTGTACGGCAACCACTCCGGTGGCGTGATCCAGCTCTTCACAGGCGATCCGAAGGGTGCCTCCTCCATCGAAAGCAGCTTCTCCGCCGGCAGCTTCGGCCTGCGCAAGCTCGACGTGAACGCGCAAGGCAGCAGCGGCAAGCTCGGCTACCTGCTGGATGCTTCGCGCTTCGAGACCGACGGCTACCGCGCCCACAGCGCCGCCACCCGCGACCAGGCTTATGCCAAGCTGGTGGTCGAGCCGAGCGGCACCAGCCGCCTGGTCCTCACCGCCAGCGGCCTGCGCCAGGACGATACCCAGGATCCGCTGGGCGTCACCTGGGCCACCTACCAGCGCGACCCGCGCGCCGGCGAAATCGATACGACCGATACCCAGTCGCCGCAGCGTACCCTGGCCGACCGCTACGACACCCGCAAGAGCATCGACCACCAGCAGTTCGGCCTCACCTGGGAACAGCGCTTCGGGCCCGACCGCCTGCTGCTGACCGCGTATGGCGGCAACCGCCGCGTGATCCAGTACCAGTCGTTCTCGCGCGGCTTCCAGGCGCCGCCCACGCATTCGGGCGGGGTGGTCGATTTCGACCGCGACTTCCACGGCATCGACGCCAACTGGCGCGCGGTGCGCGAACTGGCCGGCGGCACGCTGCGCGCAACCGTCGGCATCGAGGTCGCCCGCTCGCGTGACGATCGCCAGGGTTTCGAAAACTTCGTCGGCAATACCTTCGGCGTAAAGGGCAACTTGCGGCGCGACGAACGCAATGAAGTCGACAGTGTCGATCCCTACGCCCAGCTCGAATGGGAACGCGGACCATGGGTCTTGACGGGCGGCGTGCGCCGCAGCCGCATCAGCTTCGACGTCACCGACCGCTTCCTCGCCAACGGCAACGACAGCGGCAGCGTCGACTACAGCCACACCTCGCCGCTGGTGGGGGTGCTGTACAAGGTCTCGCCCGCGCTGAACGTGTATGCCAGCGCCGCGCGCGGTTTCGAAACCCCGACCCTGAACGAACTGTTCTATTCGGGCAGCGGCGCCGGCTTCAATTTCCGCCTCGGCCCCGCCATCGGCAAGCACCTGGAAGCCGGCGTCAAGGCCATGCTTCGTCCGGGCGTGCGCCTGAATGCGGCCGTGTTCCAGGTCCGCACCGAGGGCGAACTGGTCGTGGACAGCTCATCGGGCGGCCGCACCAGCTACCGCAATGCCAGCGCCACCCTGCGCCAGGGCGGCGAACTGTCGCTCGATGCGGAACTCGGCGGCGGCTGGAACGCGCGTCTTGCCCTCACGGCCTTGCGCGCCACCTACGAGGAAGGCTTCGGCGCCGTGCCCGAAGGCAGCCGGCTGCCGGGCATTCCGAAGACCAGCCTGTACGGGGAGTTTGGCTGGAAGGAGCAGTCCGGCCGCTTTGGCGCCGCACTGGAGACGATCGCCAACAGCCGCGTCTATGCGGAAGACACGAACACCGCCACGCCGGCGCCCGGCTATGCCATCGTCAATGCGCGCGTGCAGGCCAGCCAGCAGCTGGGCGGATGGAAGTTCAAGCAGTACGCGCGCCTGAACAACCTGTTCAACCGCGACTACGTCGGTTCGGTCATCGTGGGCGACGCCAACCGCCGCTACTACGAAGCCGCGCCCGGACGCAACTGGATCCTGGGCGTCAGCGCGCAATACCAGTTCTAGAGCTTCACGACCTCGGTGTGCGCCGGCAGCGCCACACCGGGATACAAGTTCGCGAGCACGGCATCGGTGGCGGGAACCAGCACGGCTTCCACCAGCTTGACCGCCGCCGGCTCGTCCGGCGCGGTGCGCACCGCTTTCCACAAGTCCGGATGGGCGGCCGCGTGTTCGCCCAATGCCCGCTCGACTTCCTCCTGCCAGAAGGCGGGCGCTTCGCCTTCGACCCAGTTGCCGCGTCCGCGGCCGAAGTGCGCCACCGCCAGGTAGCGCAGCACCGCGCTCACCAGGAGCGACTGCAGGAAGGGATCGGCGAACTGCACGCCCGGCTTGTCGCGGTCCATGCGCTGGTTGAAACCCCAGGCCGCGCCGGCCATCGTCAGGCCGCCGACGATCGCGCCCAGCAGCGCGCCCGCTCCCATGGTCAGGCCACCCGCCATCGCGTCGGCCGACAGTCCCGTCGCCGCGCCCGACACCACCGCGCCGAGCAGCCCGGCCTGGGCCTTGTCCACCGGCGCGTGCACCGCGAAATTGTCGCGCACGCGCGCATTGATGGTGAGGGCCTGGCCGGGGTCGATCCGGTACAGGGCCAGCATGCGCGCCGTCGCGCCGTTGATGCGCGCGTTCAGGCGCTCGACCAGGGCCGCCATCGCCAGCTCCTGGCGTCGCTGCTCGTCCTTGCCGATGCCCACCGCCTTGAGGGCGCTACGCAGCATGCCGCGCCCCTCTTGCGCGATCGGTTCGGCGTCGCGCGCCGCCGCCGCCAGCTGCTGCGCCGCCACGCGCAGCGCTTCCAGGTAGCGCTGCTGGTTGGCGCCGGACCAGGCCTGAAGCAGGCGTGCATAACCGGGCTGCTTCGATTCCTCGATCAGGCGCCCGATCGCCTCGTAGAACACGTGTTCGTGCACCCAGCAGCGGGCAAAGGCATCCAGCGGCAGCACCTCCTTCACCACCGGGAACTGGGCCAGGTGTTGACGCCAGCGCCCCTGCTCGCCGGATTCCTCGGCGCCGGGGCGCGGCGGTCCCATCTGGTTGAGCAGCACGGCGACCGGCTTGCCGAGCCACTCGAGGATCTTCATCTCGGACGGCAGGTAGCCGGCGTCCTGCGGAGACTCCGACGAGTTGACCAGGTAGAGGATGACGTCGGCTTCTTCCTTGGCCGCGCGCAGCGCCTGCTGGCTGAGCCAGAACGGGCGGTCGCGGTAGCGGTCGAACACCTCGCGCAGGAACCAGCCGATCGGGTTGCCCGCCATCGACAGGCGCTTCAGGAGGCGCACCGAATCGCCGAAGCCCGGCGTGTCCCACAGTACCAGGGTGTCGCCGGCCTCGCTGCGCTGCAGCGGGTGCGCCTCGGCGAACTGGGTCACGTGGGCGGCGTCGCGCACTTCGCCCACGTCCATGCCGACCAGGGTGCGCGCCAGCGTCGTCTTGCCGTTGTTGGTGTGCGAGACGAGCGCGAACTGGATCTTGACCGGTTCCGGGTTCAGCGCGTTCATCGCAGCTCCGGCAGTGAGAGGCCAGCGCCCAGCTCGAGCGGGTACTTCTCGGGCTGGAGCAGGTTCACGAAGGTGGCCGAGGTGCCATGGAAGCTGCAGAACTGGCGCCACAGGGCGGTGCGCTCGGCCACGCGCTCGGCACTGCCCTGCTGTTCGCCGATACGTTCCACCAGCGGCGACTCGTCCACCAGCACGGCGACGCCGCGCTTGACGCGCTTGCCCAGGTAGTCGAGGAAGGCGCCGTGGTTTTCCTTCTCGGGCGTGGCGGCCAGGCTGAACAGGACCGCGGTGACGGTGACGCCCGCCTCGTCCAGCGCGGTATCGCGCAGGGCTTCCTTCGGATCGAGACCGTAGGCGGCGGTGGGACGCAGCTGGACACGCGCCTGCGCACCGAGCGCGCTCGCCGCAATGGCCCACAGGCCGCGGTCGCGCGCTTCGTCGAGCGTGTAGCTGTAGGGGAGCACGCGCAGCAGCGCCGGCGCGCCGGCGCCGATGCTGTCCGCCAGCTTGCGGTAATAAGGCTGGTCGAGGTCGAGCGGGAAGCGGCGCGCCAGCTGCCGTGCGCGCCAGGCGGCGAAACCGGCCAGCAGCAGGCGGGGCAGCACGACCAGCAGCAGCAGGGTCGCGCCGTACAGGTGGACCCAGCGTTCGCCGCTCGCGGTATTCACCATCCGCCCGAAGCGCAGCAACTCGATCTCGGCCAGCGAGAAGCCCTGCAGGAAGTGGAAGACGCTCATCGCCGGCATGAACAGCCAGGACAGCAGGGTGTGGACCTGGCGGCCGTCGAGGAAGGTGCTCTCCCAGCCGATCACGTATTGGCTGAGCAGGCCGCGCGCATACAGCGAGGCGATGGCGCCGAGCGCGAAGCAGGCGGCGGCCAGGTGGACCGTCCGGCTCAGGCGCGCCCGGGTCAGCGGTTCGCTGAGCTTGGCCCATTCGCCCATGAAGACGGCAATCCCTTCGGCCAGCGGCGCCGGCAGCTTGCGTGGCACGGCGGCCTTGCCCACGCTCAGGCGGCGCAGCAGATTCGGCCCGGCCCAGCCATGGCGTTTGCCGGGCGCGATTGCCGCCGTCAGGGCCCACACCAGCATGGCGAGATAGACCAGCAGGTTCCAGCCGATGATCAGGAGGAAGGGTGCGGAGAGCAGGTCGACGCGGTGCGGATCGGCGATGCGGTCGATGGCCGCGCCCGAGACGAAGGCCAGGAAAGGCAGGGCCAGCCAGACGCCGCCCAGGCCCAGACGGCGCTTCGCGAAGGCGCCGAAGGCGGGCGAACGTTCTCCCAGGCGTTTCAGGATCTGCTCGGAGCGCTGCTGCAGGAAGTGCTGCTCGGTGACGGCGCTCTTGCTGTCGGCGGCCTGCCAGGCCGCGAGTTCCTTCGCGCTGCGGCTTGCGTACTTGCGGTCGTCGTCGCTCAACACCGTGTGATCGACGTCGGCGGATTCGATGGCGCGTACCAGTACGACATTGCGTGCGACCTGTTCGTTCATGCTTCTCCTGTCATGGTTCAAATGGCAAGGCTACAGCAGCATTGTGCCGCAGTTTCGAACCGGAGATCGTTCCCGCGCTTGTGGCGGGTGAACGCCAGGCGTAAAAAAACCCGGGAAACCCGGGCTCGCACTGTGTCTGCGCCGGCGTTCAGCTGCCGGGATTCTTCTTGTTCGGCTTGCTGCCGAAGTCCGATGCGGGCTGGTCCGGCCGACGCTGCAGCCCTTCGCTGCCGCCCATGCCGGAGTCCGACTGCTGGGAACCGGCGTGCTGGTATTGCTCGATGCCGCCGGCGCCGGATTGCTGGACTTCACCCAGGCGATCCTGCTCGGCCTGCGCCTGCATGCGCTGGCCGCGCTGGCGTGCGCTCCAGCCCTGGTGGACGGAACCGGCGCCGCCGCGCTGGCCGCGGCCGTTCGTGTCCGACTGCTGCGAACCGGTATGAGCCATCGGGAAAGGCGATTCGGGTCCGCCACGCATCACGGCACCGGGCGCGCGGGTCTGCATGCTCCCCTCCGCAACCGTCACGCCTTTCGGCTTGTGGATACCGCGCGAACGGTTATCGCCACCCAGGCCTTTTTGCTTCGATTTCATGATTCCTCCTTCGCTTCGCTGAACGGATCAACCGATGATGCACGCCGAAACAGAGGGGCTGTATAGGAGAAGGCTCCGAACCGGTGTAGGAATCACCTCACGGTCACTGTTCAGGTAGGGGAAGACAGGCGGCGCGGCTATTCCGAATACCTTGAGGTGTGGCAAAAGCTCACTAGAACAGACTGCTAGCATTTTTGCTTGCCATGCCAAGGGGAAATGCGATGAAGTCCGGCCTGCCCAAGCTCTGCCTGTTGTTCGTCCTTTGCCTCAGCCTTGCCGCGAGCGCCGGCTCATCGACAAAACGCCGGGCCTGGATCACCATCGGCGATGCCGCCTACCGGCAAGTCAAGACGATCGCTCCCGACGCGGTGTCGATCGACAGCCGCCAACTGCCCGGGGACAAGGTGCACGCCATCGTGGTCGACGAGGGCCGGCTCGCGGCGATTGCCGGTGCCATCCACCAGCGGCTCGGTCAGTGCGGCGGCTTCATGTACCACGGCAGCGAGGCCGAGGCCCGCGCGACGCTCGAGCGCCGCCGCGGCCTTGCGCCGACGCGCAGCTATCGGATCGGTCAGCGCGAGTTGGTCAAGTCCATGCTGGCAGGGATGGAGGAACAGCATATCGAAGCGACGATCCTGAGCCTGAGCGCTTTCACCAACCGCTATTACCGGAGCCAGTCGGGCGTCGAGGCGTCGAACTGGCTGCTGTCGGCCTGGCGGGAACTCGCTGCCGGCCGCACGGATATCTCGGTGATGCAGATCAATCACCGCGGTTATCCCCAACCCTCGGTCAGCCTGATCATTGCCGGCTCGGATCTTGCCGAAGAAAGCGTGATCGTCGGGGCGCACCTGGACTCGATCGTGGGTAGCGGAATGAGCGAGACGGCGCGCGCGCCGGGCGCGGACGACGACGCTTCGGGCGTCGCGAGCATGACCGAGGCCCTGCGCGCGCTGATCGGAAGCGGCTACCGGCCGCGCCGCACGATCCAAGTCATTGCTTATGCGGCGGAGGAAGCGGGATTACGGGGCTCGCAGGAAATTGCCCGCCAGTTCAAGCAGGCGAACCGAAAAGTCGCCGGGGTGCTGCAGCTCGACATGACCAACTACAAGGGTGCCGCCAACGACATCTACCTGATCACTGATTACACGAACAGCCAGCAGAACGCCTTCCTCGCCCAGCTGATCGCCACTTACCTGCCCAGACTTACGGTCGGCTACGACAAGTGCGGTTACGGCTGTTCGGATCACGCAAGCTGGGATGCGCAAGGCTATCCCGCCTCGATGCCTTTCGAATCGTCGATGGCGCGCGACAATCCGCACATTCATACATCCAGAGACACCCTGGCCAATTCCGGCAACCAGACGGCCCATGCGCTGAAGTTCGCGCGCCTGGCGGCGGCCTATATGGTCGAGCTGTCGAGCCAATAGGAGCTACAACGCAAAAAGCCCGCAGAGAGTGAGGATCCGCAGTGCGGATCCGAACAGCGGGGTTTGGCTGTAAAGCAAAAAACCCCACCAGAATCATCTGGTGGGGTTTTTCATATAACTAGCCTGACGATAACCTACTTTCACACTGGTTGCAGCACTATCATCGGCGCAAAGTCGTTTCACGGTCCTGT
>NZ_JBKBOV010000076.1:0-7489 GCF_046293535.1 Massilia sp.
GATAAGGCTCTCCAGCGGCGAGGAAGGGGTATCACGGGGCAGCGCCGACCAGCTGCAGTGAGAGTAAACGACACAGCTTAAACTCGCTGAAAAACTGTCTTGACCGATGGGTCCACTTTACGAGTACTTCCCATTCGGGAGCTTTTTGAAGACATAGTGTTCGTTCGACGGATCCCGTGTGCGCAGGGCTTCTTGCTTGGTGCTTTGCGGCGCTCCCCACCTGAACGCCAGCTCTGCGGGCACTTCGGCCAGGGCTTGTCGCTCCAGGAACTGGCGGACCAGCATGCCGAGGGCGGCGCCGACCCGCCCATCGTAGATCGCAGTTTTCCCTTCTGGATCCGCGGCCGCGTACACCTTGGTGGTTGCCGAGTTCATCCAGAGGTCGCTCATGTTGAACCTGTCGAGTGGTCTGGGTGACGCAGGTGACAGCAGACGCACTGCCGCGTGCAGGTCGGCGCACAAGGTGCCCGCCCGTGCACGCGCTCCAACCCACTGCCGGCTGGGATCATCCCGCTCACGGGCTACCTGGCCCCAGTCGAAAATACTGTAACAACACGTGGCAGCGGAAGCGTCGTCTCCCGCTGCGATCGCGGCTTGGAGCAAGCTCGCGAGCTCGGAAAACGATGGTCCGTCAGACTCGCTCCATGACCAGTGTTGCGCGGCCTGCGAAAGGGACGTACAGGCCCAAGGCACGTTGCGTCCTCCGTTCAGTGCACGCCACATATCCCATGCGCGATGCCGGGTGATGTCGTACGTATGATCGAAACCGGACAGCCAACGGTCGGCAATGAAAACCGCGAACTGGTCAGTGGGGGAAGGGGGGAGGGCGCTCGTGCTTGCAGTCATGTGTGCTTTACTCTATTTTCTCTCATTGGTCGGTGCCAGCACTGGCGAAGCGCAACTCCACACGGCGATTCCGATCGTCGCCAGGTGCGTAACCGGCGAGTGGCCGCGAGTCGCCGTAGCCGGCGACTACCACGCGCTTGGCGGCTTCCGTACCGCTCTGTCCAATCAATAGCCGCCTCGCCTCGCGAGCGCGGGCCGCCGACAAGGTGAAGTTGTCGTCGTAGACCGTGCAGAACTCCTTGATGTCGGTTACCGGGGCTTTGACCGGATGATTGTCAGTGTGGCCCTCAACGAAGATCTGCCCGCCATGCACCTGCAGCAAATAAGCGGCAACTCGGTTCTCGACCCGCGCGAACGCTGCCCGTGCCTTTGGTTCGATGCATGCGCTTCCGCGCTTGAATGCACCTTCGTGCAGCGTCATCTTGCCGGCCGCCGCATCGATTGCGATTAGGCCCGCTGCGCCCTGGCTGTCGAACGCTGTCTTCATTTGCTCCAGGACGCCGGCGATTTGCTGGCGCTGCGCTTCGGCACCCTGCGCCATCGCAGCGCGATGGCTGCGCTCGGCTGCCTGTTTCTGGACCACGGACACCACCAGCATTAGCATCACCACGGCGACGACACCCGACATCAAGTCCGCGATCACGATCCATTCGCTCGGTTTATCCTTCATTGCGCGTCCTGCCCGTTGCGTGACGGCGCGCTACCGGTTTCCTCCTGCCGCGCAAGGGAAAGCTCGGCGATTGCCGCAGCCAGTTTGCTGATCGACGCGAGGACGCGGCCGTTTTCTTCGGACTGCGTATGCTGTCGCTCGTCGGCGGCCGCCTGCATGGACTGCTGCATGGCGACGGCATCGGCCAGCGCCCGGATGTTGTCGGCAATGGGCCCCGCAGCTGCGAGCTTGCTTGCGGTTGCGTCCAGCTGGGCGACCAGGTTCGCGATCGACCCGGCTGCGTCCTGCACGGCCTCGAGAGTGGCCTTGTCCTGGGCCGTGCGCTGCTCGAACTGCTTGTCGAGGATAAGCATGCGGTTGCTCGCTTCTGAAATCGACTTCAGCCCCACACCCACCTGGGCCTGCATTTCTTTCATGAAGTCGCCCATTATGGCGATGTTCTCCATCAGCGTTTCGCCAGACGCGGCGAAGGTGGCCCTTGCCTTTTCCTGGCGCTGTGCCGCTTCGTCGCTGGCATGCTGGAGCTGGGTAATGGTGTCAGTCACGCCGCCCGACAGCGTCTGGATGGCGGCCCGGATGCCGTCCGTGGCTGCCTTCAGGTTCGACGACATCTGCCCCATGTTGTCTGCAAAAGTGCTTCCCATCGCGCCGATCGTTTGGCCGAGTTCGGCCTTGACTTCGCCAAGTACAGCCGTCATCGCGGAGCGGAACTCGCCGACTGCTTCGCCCAGCTGGGTGCTGGCGCTACCGGCAGCTTGTGCTGCCTGCGCCATCTCGTCGGCGGCAGTCGCCATCTTCGCGATGTTGTCCCGAACGCTGCGCGAGAATTCCTCCATGGCGAGCCGGCTTGCTGCCGAATGCTCGGCGATCGCTACCAGCCGCTCGGCCGTGTCCGCGCTATGCCCAGCGATGGTGTCGAGACGCGCGAGGACGGTCGCGTGGCGTGCTGCGCCATCGACGCTATGCGCGGACAGCTCCTTCAGCACGTCCAGCTGGAGACCGCCCAGTTCGAGCTGCCGTTCACCGAATTGACGCTGGATGACGCTCTGCTGCTGCACTGCCGCCAAGTATTCGGCGTGACGCTGGCCGGCCTGCTGCAGGGCCAACTGCTGGCTCTCCTGCATGCTGTCGCCGTGGCGGCCGATGGCCTCGATCAGTTCACGGCGCTCGCCGTCGTGCTGGAGACGTTCTTGCTCGGCAGCGGCCAAAGCCAAAGTGCGAAGTTTGGCAGCTGCCCATGCATGACGACGTTCATCGTAGGGCTTGAGGGTAAACCAGACCTTCAAGCCGAGGAAGGCAAAGATGCCCCAGGTCGAGGTTTTGAACTTCGAGCCCAGCGAATCCATAATCGGCGTGAGACTGGCTAGTGCGTCGGCGCCGGGCCCGAGGGCGCCGGCCGCCTCGGTCAAGGCCAGGCCAAGGCCGATGAAGGTGCCAAGCAGGCCGAACACGAGAAGCAGACTCGGCAGGATATCGGCCCAGCGTTCGGATGGCGTTGCGACCGCATTCGCCAGCTGGTCGGCGGAAGTGGCGGCGGTTGGTCCGGCGCCCGACTGCTCGAGGTTGGAAAGATTGCGCTCCCATTGCTCGCTGTTCGCGGCGCGCCCGACAGCACGCGGCACGACGATGAGGGCGGCGGCGAACGATGCCGCGAAGAGCAGCTGCAGGACCGAGTGGATGCTGCCGTCGACCGCGGGAAGAAGGAAACTAAGGAACTCAGCCATTGCACTCGACCTCCAGTGCTTCGCCACGCTTGACGCTGTCGGCGCGGAAGATATTGGCGAAATCGGCAATGAGCGCCTGCTGGTGCTGCGAGAGTTCATTCCAGCGCAAGCCCTTCTGCGCGCATTCCATCAGCAGCGTGCCAACTTCGCCGCCGAGCTCAAGGAGGTATTCCTGGTCGTTGGCTCGCAGTTCCGCTTCGTCTTTTTCGAGCAGCTGCAGGAACCCTTCTGTTGCGGAGACGTAGTGCTCGCGCTCGACATTACGCGCTAGCAGATCGTCGTTTTCTGCGATTGCGGCAGGCACGCTTGCCGTCAACGCGTCCAGCGCCGTTTGTTCTTCGGTGCTGAGCGGGGAGACGAGGGCTTCCAGCTTAAGGCGGGAGAGTTTGGCCTTGGCCGCCGAAATGGTTGCCGACGTGCGCTTCCACTTGCGCTCGTCGTCCGTCAGTGCGAGTTGCCAGATCTTGCTCATTTCTTCGAACACGAAGGGGAGAAGCTTCTTGCCGTAGCGCGCGAACACGATGCCGTCCAAGCGTTCGGTCTCCGCCTCGCTCATCTCGGGCTTGTCCGACAGCAGCGTCGCACCCAGCTGGACGAGGAAGATGTCGTCGGCGGAAATCTCGTCGGTCGACTGGGCAGTGGCAAGCGTATCGTCGATAGGCCGGATCAGCTTTTGCGTGGCCCGCAGCCGAAGGTAATGTTCGAAGCTCGTGAAGTTGCCGTCCTCGAGAAGGTTAGCGATGCCCGTCTTGACGATGGCCAGCTCGTTGATCATCGCGGCGAGGTCGAACGCGGCTTTCTGCTCTGCGGTCCCGGCGTGTGCACGCGCAGCGGAGAAGGCTGCCTGATGTTCGCGCGCTTCCATCTCTTCGGCGGCATTGAACTTCTCATGAAGCCGCTTGGAGACCGCGATCACCCAGCGCATTGCCTTTTCGAGCTTCTTGAGCACCGGGCTGTTCTCGAGCGCTAGCAGGGTGTTGATCGTCTTGTCCACGACCAGGATGGCCTTGCTCAGCCAGGGGAGGGCGGGGGCCACCGCTGCTGCGGCCGTTTTCAGGTAAGGGCTCAGCTTCTGTAGATACGGTTTTACCTTGGCATAGGTGTCCTTGACCCCTTCAATGAATGCCTCTCCCTTTGTCGCGATTACTTCGACAACCTTGCGTACCACCTTAACCGTAGCCGAGACCACGCTGCTGATAGCGCTGCCGACGGTAGACACGATGCTCCTGAACCATCCCATTTTGTTTCCTTTTCGTTGCTTTATTAGTTCACACCCAGCAGGCGGCGTGCCGCGGAGGTGTCGTTTCCCAGCCTGGCGGTGGGAGCTGCACTGACTTCTTCCATCGCACGCCGGACTTCCGCGATCGCTTCATCCAGGTGGTTACGCGCTAACGCGGCGTCGCTGCCGTCGATCTCCGACGCGAGCAGTGCTTTCGGCAGAGCCAATCGCATGCAGGTGCGCAGTTCGCGCCCCGAGAATCCGTCCGTCATCTCGGCGCAGTGCGTCAGCAGGGGTTCGCGCGGTCCGGCCAGTGGAATCGACGGGACCATCAGGCGCTCCCACAGGCGGCGGCGCGCCGCGTAGTCGGGCAGATCGAAGCGGATGTGGTAGGCGATTCGGCTGCGGAAAGCGGTGTCGTAATTGCGTTCGAAGTTGGTGGCGAAGATCACGATCCCATCGAATTTCTCGAGCTCGATCAGCAGGGTGGAGCGCATCGCGTTGACTTCGTTGTCGACCCCTTGGGTCACCGAAGACAGGCGTTTGCCGAGCAGTGTGTCGGCCTCGTCGAAGAACAGAACCGCCTGTTCATCACGCGCCGTCGCGAATGCAGCTTGAATGTTCTTGGCAGTCTCGCCGAGGAATTTGCTCTCCATCTCGGCGATCCCCACCGGAAGGAATTTGAGGCCGAGCTGGCCGGCGACCGCTTCCGCAGCCAAAGTCTTGCCAGTGCCTGGCGGCCCATAAAAGTTTATGACAGTAGACAGGCCCATCGGATCAACTGCGGCAAAGTTCCAGTCGACATAGATCGTCCGGCGAAAGCGCAGCCTAGCGAGACATTCTTTCAGTTGCAAGGCGGTGGACTCAGACAAGACCACATCCTGGTCTAGTCGAAATCGTGGCTCTTGGGAAGGTGGTGCTGCCATGGTCATCCTTTAGCTTGAGGCGAACAGGCTGGCGTACGAAAGCGGAGAGCCAGACTGATTAGTAATTGTATCAACTGAACAATTACTTCAGTGAAATATTGTTCACTATGTGGTAATTCTTTCCCAAATGCTTTCTAATTGATGTACGTCAATTTAAATAGTACTGGTATTAGCGACAGGGTGCGTCGCATCATTGGGCGCAACTGTTCAAACCTGGGCGGCCTTCATGCCAGCAGATTCCAATTACATTCAAAGGATTAAGTGGACCAGAGTGCCAAGCGAAAGGGCGAAGCCATGTTAGGCGCACAGGCAGCAACCTTTGCTACCACCTCGAATGGATGAGGCGTGTCAGCGCGCTGTCTACTTGGCGCTGATGCAGGACCGGCAGCTACGGGTGCACTACCGCAAGCGCGATACCGATGCTCCGACAGTCTACGAGGCGGTTCATCCGATAGCCGTAGTGCAGCGTGGAGGGCTGATTTACCTGGTTTGTATGTTCGCCGCGTACGAAGACGTACGCACGATCGCGCTACACCGAGTCCTGCACGCCGAGATGCTTTACGAGCCGGCTCGCAGGAAGCCGGACTTCGATATCGACGCCTATATCGCTTCCGGTCAGTTCGTGTGATCTCCGGCGATCCGATCAAATTACGTGCGGTATTCACGCGAACAGCAGGCGAACACTTGAACGAAACGCCACTGGCCGCGGATCAGGTACTCACGGCCGATGAGGAAGGGCGCCTGCATCTTGTCGCTACGGTTCCGAACACGCGCGCACTGGTGTGGTGGGTGCTTGGGTTTGGCGACGGCGTGGTCATCGAGGAACCGGCGAGCCTGCGTGAGGAATTGGCAGAGATCGCGCAGCAGATGGCTGCCGCGTATACCAAGAGCGCGTCGACCGCCGGCGGCGGCACGGACTGTTCTCCCGCCTGCGCATGACTGATACGACGAATGCTCGACATCCTGCCGAGCCTCGACTGCCTCAATCATCGTGTCGCGTACCGGTTCTCCTGGCAGCCCGCGGCCGATCCAGGCACGCCAGGCGATGATCTCGCGGTCGCAGCAGTCCTTCATGAAAACGCCTGTCACGACGTCGCCGTTGTCGCAAGCGATCTCGAAACCGTCCGAACACCAGCGCTGGTCCGATTCCTCGACCGCTACCTTGTCATCATGAGCGCGGCCGCTGTCCCGTCGCTTGGGCGACTTCGGCAGCAGCAAACCCTCTGCCTTCATCACGCGATACATGCGCTTGTGATTGACCGGCCGCAGGCCCATCAGGCTGCGCGTGCGGTTCACCAGGGCACCGGCGCGGCGATAGCCGTAAGTCGGCAATGCCGTGATCTCGGCGCGTACAGCGTCGGCAATCATTGCGTCAGCGGCTGGGTCAGCCTGGCCAATGCACGACCGTCAATCCAGTCCGCAGGACGCCCGAGGCGATCAATAACGTTCGAGCGCGCTACACCAAGGACAGCGCAGACCGGCTTCACTGGCCGTCCTTGTCCAATAAGGGTGAGCGGGCAATCCACTTTTTTTCCCGGGCCACCTCGACCGCTTCGCGCAGAATTTCCGCCTCCATCGTCTTCTTGCCGAGCATCCTCTGCAATTGGGCGATCTGGGCGCGCGCGGCAGCCAATTCGCTTGCCGGCACTACCGATTCGCCAGACTGTACTGCCACCAGGGCGCCTTCGCGCTCGAGCTTGCGCCAATTGAACAGCTGGCTGGCACTAATGCCGTGCTTGCGCGCAACCAGCGACACGCTCATTCCTGGCTCGTACGTCCCCTTAACCAATGCAGCCTTCTCTTGCACTGACCAGCGACGGCGCCGCTCCTCGGACACCGTCACTACTTCGATGGTTTGGTTGTTCCTAGTTATATTCACAGTCGTATTCCTATCCGTAAGGATACCGTATCGACTGTGTCCGGCGGATCAGGTGACCTGATCGGCTAATTTGTAGCCACGGCAAATGTTAGTCTTCGACTTCATGACCGGCCCGGCTTTTTGTAGCCAACTTCAGAGTTAGTCGTCGGCCGTAAGTTTGATACCGGATTCGAGCTTTCGCCTGTATTGGCGGGCGAATTCGGCGGGCGCTACTTCACCAAGAGC
>NZ_JBKBOV010000077.1:0-6929 GCF_046293535.1 Massilia sp.
CGGCACCGCGCCCGGCTCGGCCGCCTGGCCGGGCGCCGCGGGCAGGGCGCCAGCAGCCGGCGGCGTCGCGTGGTCCAGCGCGGTGGGATCGGTTGCCGCAAGGACGGCCGGATCGGCCGCGGCGGGCGCGGGCAGGGCGGGCGCCTGGGCTGCATTGGCTGTGGCGGCGGCCGGGTCGCGGTCATGCGGCAGGGCCAGGGTGACGGTGTCGCGCGAGTCAGCCCCGTGCAGCAGGGCGAACAGGGCGCCGAGGGCGGCCAGCAGGACGGTCGCGGCGGCAACCAGCAGCAGCCAGCGTTTCAGCCCGCCGCCTTCGCGCAGCGGCACGGTTTCAGTGAGGAAGGACGGTGTCGGCTCGGGCGGAGCGGGGGACAGCGGCTGCGCCGGAACCGGCGGTCCGAGCGGCACGATGCCCAGCAGGTTGCGCAATTGTTCAATGGTGTGCGGGCGCTGCTGCGGATCGGGCGACAGGCAGCGGTCGACGGCGGTCACGAAGCTGTCGCTGTACTGGTCTCCGTTGTTGCCGCCCAGCCGCCCCTGCAGCGGCGCTGCGGGAGGATATTCCCGGGTGATGGCGTAATGGACGACGGCGGCCAGGTCGTGCATGTCGCCCGCTTCCGACCAGGCGCTGCCCACGTCGGGCGAGGGCAGGAGCATCGGGTCGCCGGAGTCGAGCACCAGCACCGTGTCCGGGCTGATCGGACGGTGCGGCATCTGCATTGCGTACTGCAGTTCGAGCGACTGCAGGATCTGGCGGAAAATACGCCGGCACCAGACTTCGTTGACGAGTTCATGGTTGAACTCGACGACTTCGCGCACGGTCCGGCCGTCGGTCTGCTGTTGCTGGGTTACGGGAGTGCTGGTCATCATGGCGTCGAGCCGCGCCCTGACACGCAGGAAGCTGTCCGGAATGTGTCCCGGCGCGGTATTTGTATTTTGACAAATAATGCCAGATTTGCCGCGCCGATGGCGCTGCTGAGCCAACCGTGCGCGGCTGTTACAACTTCGTTACAACTCAGCCGTGATCAGCAGCCGCGAGCCCAGCCGTGGGCTCAGACCTCGAGGAAGCGCATCTTGAAGTAGCGGCCCTTGATGGCGCCGAATTCCGGGCCCGGCGCCTGGCGGTCGTTCAGTTTGGCGACCGCCGCGTGGGCCACGTGGCGGTCGAGCGCCACGTAGCTGGCGAACTCGCCGACATTGATCTTGCCCACCTGTTCCTTGGTCAAGCCGGCGTCGCCGCACAGGGCGCCGAGGATGTCGCCCGGACGCAGCTTGGCTTTCTTGCCGCCGGCAATGTGCAAGGTCAGCATCGGCGCCGGCGCCGCCGCCTCGGGCTGCTCGCCCAGTTCGTCGAGCTTGTGCCACTCGGCTGGGGCATCCTGGTATTCCTCGATCAGGCGCACCCATTTCTTCTCGTTCGGCGCGCACAGGGTCAGCGCCAGGCCGGCTTCATCGCCGCGGCCGGTGCGGCCGATGCGGTGCACGTGCACTTCCGGGTCCTTCGAGACGTCGGCATTGATCACGGTGTCGAGGTTGGCGATGTCGAGGCCGCGCGCGGCGACGTCGGTTGCGACCAGCACCGAGCAGCTGCGGTTGGCGAACAGCACCAGGATCTCGTCGCGCTCCCACTGCTCCAGCTCGCCATACAGGGCGAGCGCCGAGAAGCCTTGCTCGCGCAGGTGGTCGGCCAGTTCGCGGCAATGGGCCTTGGTATTGCAGAAAGCCAAGGTGGAGACGGGCCGGTAGTGCTTGAGCAGCTGCGCCACTGTTTCGTCGCGGCCTTCGAAGCCGATCTCGTAGAAGCGCTGCTCGATCTTTTCGGCGCTGTGCTGGCTCTCGACAGCCACTTCGAGCGGGTCGGCCAGGAAGCCGGCGGTGGCGAAGCGGATGTCGTCCGGGTAGGTGGCCGAAAACAGCAGGGTCTGGCGGCGCTGCGGGCAGGCGCGCACGATGCCTTCGATCTCGTCGTAGAAGCCCATGTCGGTCATGCGGTCGGCCTCGTCCAGCACCAGGGTCTGGACCTTCGACAGGTCGAGGGTGTTGCGGCCGAGATGGTCGCGGATGCGGCCCGGCGTGCCGACCACGATGTGGGCGCCGTGCTCGAGCGAGGCGATCTGCGGGCGCATGGCCACGCCGCCGGTCAGGGTCAGGATCTTGACGTTGCCCACGCCGCGCGCCAGGCGCCGCAGTTCGCCGGCGACCTGGTCGGCCAGTTCACGCGTCGGGCACAGCACCAGGCCCTGCACCGCGAACCAGGCCGGATTGAGCTTGTGCAGCACGCCGATGCCGAAGGCGGCGGTCTTGCCGCTGCCGGTCTTGGCCTGGGCGATCAGGTCGCGTCCTTCGAGCACCGCCGGCAGCGAAGCGGCCTGGATCGGTGTCATCCCGTGGTAGCCCAGGGTGGCGAGGTTGGCGAGGAAGCGCGGCGCCAGCGGCAGCGAAGTGAAGGGTTGCGTGTTCATGGGTGTCCAGCCAGGGGTTTGGCCAATAGTGTAGCCAATATGGCTGACTACGCCGAGGCCGGCGCCCACACCGGCAGGCCGGTCAGGTCGAGGTTCTCGTCGCGGCGCCAGACGGGCAGGCCGGTGGTGTCGGTTTCTTCGAGCAGTTCCAGCTGCTCCTGCTTCAGCGCGGCGCGACGCGCACGGGGAACGGCGCGCTTCGGTTCGACAACGGGGTCAAGCGGGGCGGCCGGCTCGAAGCCCGGCAGGTCGATTGTCGCGTTGTCTTTCTTGTCTCTCATCTGCCTGTACTGAGCCGCCGATGCTGCGCTGCGTCGCTTTTGCTGCCGCAGAAAACAAAAGCCCGGCTGCAAGAGTCGGGCTTTTTTGGTATTTGGTTGCGGGGACAGGATTTGAACCTGTGACCTTCGGGTTATGAGCCCGACGAGCTGCCAGACTGCTCCACCCCGCGTCTGAGAAAAAGATTATAGCGCGGATCGGCGGCTTGTGCAATCGCCGTATTGTTCCACCTTACGACAGCGTGCGCAGGCGCCACAGCGAGGTCACTTCGCGCGAGCGCGCCGCATGCAACGGATCGTCCGGGTCGCTCGCCTTGCCATGGGTCGGCCGCACGTCGTGGCGCGCCGCGACTTCCAGGCCCGCCGCCGCGATCCAGCCGAGCAGTTGTTCGCGCGGGCGCAGGCCGAGGTGCTCGGCCAGGTCGGACAGGATCAGCCAGCCTTCGCCGCCGGGTTCCAGGTGCTGGGCCAGGCCGGCCAGGAAGCCCTTGAGCATGCGGCTGTCGGGATCGTAGATCGCGTATTCGATCGCCGAACTGGGTTTGCCCGGCAACCAGGGCGGATTGCACACCACCAGGGGCGCGCGGCCTTCGGGGAACAGGTCGGCCTGGATCACGTCGACCTGGGCGGCCAGGCCAAGGCGCGCGATGTTCTCGCGCGCGCAGCCGAGCGCGCGCGCGTCCATGTCTGTGGCAAGCACCTGCTTCACGCCGCGCCGCGCCAGCACCGCCGACAGCACGCCGGTGCCGGCGCCGATGTCGAAGGCGCGCGTCATGCTAGCAGTCGCCTTCGGCAGCGGCGCCTGCGCCACCAGCTCGACGTATTCGCCGCGCACCGGCGAGAACACGCCGTACCAGGGGTGGATGTTGGCGTCCAGGGCCGGGATGCGCACCCCCTTGCGGCGCCATTCGTGGGCGCCGATCACGCCCAGCAGTTCGCGCAGCGACGCGACATAGGCGCTATCGGCCGGGCCGTAGGCCTCGAGGCAGGCCTCGCGCACGTCCGGCGCGCGGCGCAGCGGGATCGCGTGGCCGGCATCGAAAGGAATCAGGAGCATGGCGAGCGTGCGCGCACGCTGCAGCTGCTGCAGGCGGTGGCGGTGGAACAGCTCGGCGGGCGTCGGCGCGCCGCCTTTGGCGGCGCCCTTGCCGGCCTTGGCGCGGCGCGCACGATCGCTCTTGTGCTCGACGCGCCGCACCAGCGCGTTCAGGAGCTGGCGCGCATTCTGGAAGTCGCCGCGCCACAGCAGGGCGGTACCCTCGAGCGCCAGGCGGTAGGCGGTATCGGCGTTCATGGTGTCGTCGGCGACGACCACCTTCTTCGGCGCCGGCCAGCCGCTTTCCGAGCGCCATTGCGCCGAACGCTCGGCGCCGCCTTCCAGCCAGCTCAGTTGCCCCATCGTGTCGCTCATCGATGGCCGATCAGTGATGGTGGTGCCAGTTGCCGTCGGCCGATTCGAGATAGGACTTGACCGCGTCCGGGCTGCCGGTCGCGTGGCGCTTGGGCTCGCCGCATTCGCAGACGCCCAGGTAAGGCTGGATGTGCGAGCAGGCCGACACCTTCTGCAGGGTGACCTTGACCGGTTTGGCGCACTTGGCGCATTTGAAAGTGAGGAAGCGAGCTGGCTTCATGGGAATGTCTGTGTGAGTTTCGGGAAGAGCGGCATTCTACACCCGTGCCGGCTACTCGACCACGACCGCACTGCTGCCGCCCCCGCCCGGGCGCACCAGCACCTTGGTGGCGATGCGTTCGGTCATCTCCTGTACGTGCGAGATCACGCCCACCTTGCGGCCGAGCGATTGCAGCGCGTCCAGCGCGTCCATGGCCACGCCCAGGGTGTCGGTGTCGAGGCTGCCGAAGCCCTCGTCGATGAACAGCGATTCGACCCGCACCCGGTTCGAGGACAGCGAGGCCAGGCCGAGCGCCAGGGCCAGCGACACCAGGAAGGATTCGCCGCCGGACAGGGAATTGACCGAGCGGACTTCGCCGCCCATGTCCTGGTCGCGCACCATCAGGGCCAGCGAGGGCGCGCCGTTGTGGCTGACGCGCTCGAGGCGGTAGCGCCGCGCCAGCTGTCCGAGGTGGGCGTTGGCGTAGCCGAGCAGCACGTCGAGCGTGAACTGCTGGGCGTAATTGCGGAACTTCTTGCCGTCGCTGGAACCGATCAGCTCGGACAGCTTGCCCCAGCGCTGCTCCTCGAGCTGCTGACGCTCGATCTCGGCCAGCACCGCCTGTGCCTGCACGCGCCGGGTGTCGTCCTGGCCGATGCGCATGCGCAGTTCGGTGGCCAGGTCGTGGGCGGCGCGGCGCTCGCTGGTCAAGGCGTCGACGGCGGCCGCCACGGTGTGGGCGCTCAGGCCGCTTTCGGGAGCGCCTTCGCCGTGCAGCACGCGCTGGGCGCGGCGCTCCGCCAGCACCGCGCCGGCGCTGGCGGCCTGGGCGTCGAGCGCGCCCAGTGCGGCGCGCTCCTGCGCCAGCCAGGTGCCGCCGACCGCCAGCAAGCGGCCGAGCTCGGCCGAGTCCTCGACCGGGTCGAGGCCCTTGAGGAAGGCCGATTTGCGATAGTCTTCCAGCCAGTCGGCCAGGGCGGCCGCCGCCCTGGCGCCGGCGGCGTCGAGCTGGGCGATGTGCTGCGTCAACTGGGCCAGCGCGCTGCGGGCGCTGGCTTCGCGCTGGGCGGTTTCGGTGGCGACCGCCTGGCGGGCGGACAAGTGGTTGCGCGCGGCGCCGACGGCGGCCTGCAGCGCCTGCTCCACCTGGGCCACGGGGCGGCCATCCCACAGGGCGAGGCGCGCGGCGCGCTTGTCCTTCAGCTCGGTATCGATCCGGGTGAACTCGGCGGCTACGCCGGCGCCGTGGCGATCGGCCTGGGCGATGCGCTCGTGCGCGCCGGCCACCTCGGCCTCGAGGGTGGCGAGGGCGGCGGCGCTGCTGGTCTGCTGGGCCGTGTGCTCCTGCCATTGCGCGGCTTCCTGGGCGCGGGCTTCGCGCCAGGCGGCCGGATCGCGCCGCCAGGCGTCCTGCCAGCCGTCGCCGCAGGCGCTCGAGAGGACCGGGTCGAGCTCGGCCAGCAAGCCTGCCAGCTGGGTGGCGGCGGCGTCGCGCCGCACCGTCGCGGCGCGCAGTTCGGCCTGCAGGCGCGCGCCGGCTGCGCGGGCGCCGTCGAGCGCCTGGCGCAGGCCGGCATGCTCCTGTTGCGCCTTGTCGTAGGCGTGCTGGGCGGCGTCGCGCGCCTGCGCGGCGCAGCGCAGGGCGCCAGCGCGGCCGTCCAGCGCCGCCACGGCGCTGCGCAAGGCCTCGCGGGCCTCGGCGAACCAGTCCATGCGCGCTTCTTCCGCGGGAGCTTCGGCCGCAAGCGGCTGCGCCGCCCATTCCGCCTCGAGCTCGTCGAGCAGCTTGCCCAGGGTGGCGCGCTCGCGCTGCAGTCCGGCGAGCCGGTCGCTGGAGGCGGCCAGGGTCGCGGCCTGGGCCGCCTGCACGGCTTCGTTGTCGCGCAGGCGGCCGCGGCAGTCGGCGACTTCGGCGCGCAGGTTCGCCAGCATGGTGTGCAGCATGTCCTCGCGGCCATCGTCCCGGTAGGGATGTTGCTGCGAACCGCAGACCGGGCAGGGCGTTTCTTCGTGCAGGGTCGCGCGCAACTGCTCGACGTTCGCGGCGCAGGCCAGTTCCGCAGCCGCCAGCGATTTCTCGGCCTGCTGCAGCGCCGCCGCCAGGGCCGGGGCTGCGCCGCGTGCTTCTTCGAGCTGGCGGCCGGCAGCGGCGCGGGCCGTATCGACCCGATCGAGCTCGCCGGCGGTGTCGGCACATTCCCGGCGCGTGGTGACGAGCGCCGTCCAGGCCTTTTCGGCCGCCGCCAGGCGTTCGCGGCGCGCATCCAGCGCCTGGCGTTCGGCATCCAGCGCCTGCGGGTCGGCCGCTTCGAGGACGGCCATCGCCTCGCGCCGCGCCGTGTCGAGGGCATCGAGGCGGCCGGTGGCGTCGGTGAGGGCCGCGCAAGCCGCCCCTTCGTGCGCGCCGGCTTGGGCGGCCTGGCGGCTGGCCGATTCCAGCGCGGTCGCGGCGGCGGCATCGAGCGCGACCGCTTGCGCGGCCTGGGCCAGCAGCTTGTCCCAGCGCGGCCATTGGGCCGCCATCGGCTCGAGCCGCGCGTGCGCGGCCAGCCAGTTGGCGGCGCGCTCGCGCTGGCTTT
>NZ_JBKBOV010000078.1:0-6853 GCF_046293535.1 Massilia sp.
CCCCGGCGGCAGGCGCCGGCGCAGGCGCCATGGGCGGCGCGGGAAGCACGACGCCGACCGGTTCCGGTGCGGGCAGGGTCAGCATCACCACCCCGGCCAGCAGGCCAGCCAGGCCGAGGCCGATGGCTATTTCACGCATTCGCATAAGGCTGGCACGCATTCTTCATTGCCAGCATGGTAACAGCACCGATGCCGGCTAAGTACTCGACAAGAAATAAATGTGGATTTTGGCGAACAGAACAGGATGCGATGTAAGGCGGCGAGTGCGCCGCAGTGCGAGCACTGCAAGCAGGAGCCAACGCAGCAGCGCGCCGGTTATGGCAGCCAAAAACACATTTATTTCGGGGCGAGTACTTAGATACGGCTCCAGTTGAAGCAGCCCCCCGGCACCCCTGCCCCGCTCACCAGCAAGGCCCCGTGCCGGTAAAAATCCCAGCGCCGCGCCGAAGGCACCGCGACCACCACCACCCCCATCGCCCGGTCGCTCCACACCAGGCGCGCATCGAGTGCGTCGAGCGCCGCGAACACCTCGCGCGGCCCGGCGCCGGGGTGGAACACCACGGTGGCGAAACCGGTCTGCGCCGGCGGCACCAGGGCCCAGGCGCCGGCCCCCGACGTAAGCGCCACCAGCGCCAGCATCGCCGCCGTGCCCTGCAGGCCGGGACCGCCGCCGCGGCGGCGCAGGCGCAGGCCAAGCGCCAGCGGCAGCAGGCCGAACAGCGCCAGCCACAGCAGGTCCCACAGCAGGGGATCGTCGCTGTCGATGCGGATGCGGTGGATCTGCAGCAGCCAGTGCGACAGCACCGAATCGACCACGTGCCAGAGGCCGAAGCCGACCAGCACGGCGCCCACCAGCGGCCAGCCCCACTCACCCTCTCCGCGGCGGTGCAGGCGCCACAGCCCGGCCAGGCCGGCCAGCGCGATCAGGTACATCAGTGCGTGAAAATATCCGTCCCACAGCACCTGCATGCGCAGGTCGTCGACGCCCGGCACCAGGCTGAGCAGGTGGTGCCATTGCAGGATCTGGTGCAGCAGGATGCCGTCGAAGAAGCCGCCGAGCGCGAAACCGAGCACGGCGCCCCAGCGGAACCACGGTGTTTTCCACATCGCATTACCTCGCATCGGAACGGGACCGGGCCAAGTATAGCCCGTGTCCCGCAACGCGCTTGCACCCTACGCAAGCCTAGCCGCGCCGGCTCCAGGCAATGCCCGCCGCCAACGCCGCCAGCCCGGCCGCGAGGAAGCCGCCGGCCGACTGCAGGCTGGCGTCGCCGTGGAAGCCCACCGCATCCATCATGGCCACGCCCTTGGCCTGGATCATCACGTAGAAGCCGAACAGGAACAGGCCGAGGAACAGGCGCGGCGTGCGGCTCAGCTGCCCGAACAGGGCGGCGCAGCCGGACAAGGCCACCAGGCCGGCCAGCAGGGCAAAAGCGCGCACCGGCTCGACCGGGCTCCAGCGCAGCGCGACCGGCCCCATGAACAGCAGGCCGAGCAGCAACGCGGCCGCCCACTGGCGCAGGAAGCGGCGGCGCACGCCGCCCGGCACGGCGGCGCTCAGGCCTTCGCAGCCGGCGCTGACGTCGCGGGTAGTGCTTTCGCTGCACAGGATGCCCCAGAACACCAGTGCGCCGGCCAGCAGGCCGGGCAGGGCCACGCTCGGGAGCAGCAGGCCGCCCACGAAGCAGACCGCGAGCGCCAGGATCGCGCTGGGCGCCGACGCCAGCACCAGCCCGACATCGGCCAGCACCTGCCCGCCGGGACCGGGCAGGCGCGCGGCCAGGCGCGTCAAGGGCGCCGCCAGCCGCGCCAGCGGACGCAGCCAGCCGTTGAGCAGGGCCAGCGGCGAACGGCGCCGGCGCGCCTTGCCGGCCTTGACGCGGTCCGGCGAGAAGCGGTGGAACAGCCACACGGCCGGCAGCAGCGGCGCCAGGGCCAGCGCGGCCGACAGCAAGCGCTCGCGCACCATGGTCCTGGTCCAGAGCCATTGCGGCAGGGTGTGCGGCGGCAGGGCGGGATTGAAGTTCATCATGCCCACGCCGAAGGCGCGCGTGTCGGCATGGCTGCGCAGGCCGTCCATGGCATGGGCCAGGCCGGTGAAATCGAGCCAGGCCAGCCTGGACGCCACGGCGCCCTCCTCCACCGCCGCGCCGAGCGCCAGCAGGCACATCCACAGCACGAAATACAGCAGGTCGCCGGCCTTGCCCATGAGCGGGGCCCAGCTGTCGCACAGGACGGCGCAGCTGGCGCAGAAGAAGGCCATCGGCAGCAGCAGCAAGGCATGGGTCTGCAGGTAGACCAGGAGCTGCACCGGACCTTCGCCGCGCAGCAGGTGGCAGGCCAGGGTGGTCAGCATGAAGGCGCCGAGCAGCAGCACCAGCGCGCCGACCGCGCCTAGCCAGCGGCTGGCCACCAGCAGCGCGTCGCCCGCCGGGGTGGCCCCGATGACGCCGCCGATGCCGCTCCTGAGGTCTTCGCCGGTGCGTCCGCGCGCCAGGTAGAAACCGGCAAGGCTGAACAGCAGGCCGCCCATGACGGCGCTGCCCAGCGCCAGCGCCGAGCTGGTGTACGACACGCGCGCACCGTCCAGCACCAGGAGGCTGCTGCCGGTGCGGACATCGCTGATCATGGCCCAGGTGACCGCCACCACCGCCAGCACCGCGGCCAGGCTGGACAGGCGGCGCAGGCGCAGGCGCACCTCGTTGGCCGCCAGCAGGAACAGTGGATGCGAGCTCATGCCGCCTCCGCCTGCAGCGCGTAGCGCTGCGCCATCAGGGCCTCTTCCAGGCTCGGTTCGGCCTCGACCGCGCCCAGGCAGGGCGGCCCGGGGTGGGCGATGCGCAGCAGCATGCGCCCTTCCTGGCGCTGGGCCTGCAGCACGTGCACCCGCCCGCGCAGCGCCGCGTAGTCCGCCTCAAGCACGCTGGCGCTCCAGACCTGGCCGCGCGCGCGCCGCAGCACGCCCTCCGGCGTCTCGTGCGCCACCAGGCGGCCCGCGCGCATGATCGCCAGTTCGGTCGCGATGCTCTCCACGTCGGACACGATGTGGGTCGACAGGATCACCAGCTTGCCCAAGCCCAGCTCGGCGAGCAGGTTGCGAAAGCGCAGCCGCTCTTCCGGGTCGAGCCCGGCGGTAGGCTCGTCGACCACCAGGATGTCCGGATCGTTCAGCAGGGCCTGGGCGATGCCCAGGCGGCGCTTCATGCCGCCCGAGAACGAGGCCGCGGGCCGGTGCGCCTGGTCGTGCAGGTTGACCAGTTCGAGCAGGCGGCGGATGCGGGCACTGTCGCGCACGCCCTTGAGGGCCGCGAAATACTGCATGAATTCGAGCGCGCTCAGGTTCGGGTAGACGCCGAAATCCTGCGGCAGGTAGCCGAGGCGGCGCCGGATCGCGTCCGGCTTTTTCACGATGTCGCTGCCGTCGAACAGGATCTGGCCGCTGCTGGGGCGCGTCAAGGTGGCGATCATCCCCATCAGGGTCGACTTGCCGGCGCCGTTGTGGCCGATCAGCCCGACCACGCCCTGGCCCAGGGACAGCGAGACCTCGTCCACCGCCTTCACGTCCTTGCCGAATCGCTTGCTTACCGCGCGTAGTTCCAGCATGTTTCTCCCTCCCGTTGTTGTTGGTGTCGACTATAGGGAGGGCCTGCCGGCGGCTCCAGCCGTTTGCGACAGGAGGTCGAAAACAGGGGGTGAATGCGGGATGGGAATGCCGATGATTCGCCATGCATATGTGTCGTTTTGGTGACATTTGACGAGAAAGTGAATTTCTCTTTTGCAACAGGAATATAATGATCCCAAACAAACGGATGTGATCTACCGCTGTCCCGAGACCTTTCCATGTCCTCTTCCCTCTCCCGCTCACTGGCGCGTTCGCCCAGGCTCGTGCTCGCCGCGGCACTGTGCATGGTCTCGAGCTTCGCTGCCGGCGCGGAGGTGGACGAGACCGCGGCGCTGGCACGGCAGCTGGCGGAAATCCGTGAACTCAACAAGTACGTTCCCGAGCGCGCCCTGCCGCGCCTGCTCGCGATCGAGCAGGAAGGCCGCGCCGCGCCGCTGGAACTGCGCGCCGAATTCCTCAACCAGCTGGCCAATAGCTACGACAGCGTGGGCAGGCGCGCCGAAGCCACCGCCGCCGCCGACGAACTGGTGGCGCTCGGCCGCCGGCACGACAACAAGGTGGCGCTGGCCAAGGGCCTGCTGCGCAAGGGCTACATGGCTTACGGCCGCTCGGAGCTGGCGGAGTCGCACCGCCTCATCTGGGAAGCCGAGCAGCTGGCCCAGGCCACCGACGACATCAACCTGAAGGTCCGGGCGACCATTTCCTCGGGCGATTCGTTCGCCGAGGAAGGGAATTTCCCGAAGGCGCTCGAACGCCTGCAGCTGGCGGTGGCGCTGGCGCGCAAGCATGGCGATCCGACCCAGATCGTCATGTCCCTCAATGCCCTGATCGGCCTGTACTCGCAGATGCGCGAGTACGACAAGGGCTTCGAGGCGCTGGCCGAAGCGCTCGCTGCAGCGAAAAAGACCAATTCCCCGGGCCGCATGGCGACCCTGAAACATGCCGAATACATCCTCGCGGCGGCTTCCGGCCAGTACCAGCGCGGCCTGAAGGCGCTGCTCGAGGGCCTGGCCATCGAGCGCGGCATCGGGGCCGATTCGATGGCCGCCTATTCGCTGGTGAACCTGGCGGACTGCTACCTCAAGCTGCGCGACTACGGCAATGCGGCGCTGTATGCCGAACAGGCCGTCAGCGCGGCGCGCGCGCTGAACGACGCCGGGCTGGAAGCCACCGCACGCCTGAACCTGGGCCAGGCCTACCTCGCCCTCGGCCGGCTGGAAGAAGGCAAGCGCCACATCGAAGCCGGCATGACGGCCTACGAGAACCTGGGCGACCAGCCGGAATTGCAGGCCGCGCTAGTGGAATACGGCCAGGCGCTCGAGCGCGCCGGCGACCTGCCGGGCGCCTTGCGCGCCTACCATCGCGAACGCAAGATTTCGAACGCGCTGTTCGAGAAACGCCGCCAGCGCGCGGTGCTCGACCTGCAGGAGAAGTACGAGACCGACAAGAAGCAGCGCGAGATCGAACTGCTGCGCAGCGAGAACAAGGTCAACCGCCTGCAGCAGCGCATCTGGTGGCTGCTGGCGGCGCTGTTCGCCCTGGCCTCGGTCGTGGTCGGCCTGCTGTACCGCAAGGTGCGCCAGGCCAATGCCAAGCTCTACGCAAAGAACAAGGAGCTCAAGCAGCAGAGCGTGCGCGATCCGTTGACCGGGCTCTACAACCGCCGCCACTTCCTCGACTACATGCGCACCCAGCCGCAGCCGGAGCGGCAGGCGGCGGCCGCCGAGCAGTGCGGCGCACTGTTCCTGCTGGACGTCGACCACTTCAAGCACATCAACGACACCTGGGGCCACGCGGCCGGCGACGCGGTGCTGACGGCGATTTCCGCCAGCCTGCGCGAGATCCTGCGCGAAACCGACATGATCGTGCGGTGGGGCGGCGAGGAATTCCTGGCCTTCCTCCCGGAGATTCCGCGTGCGGGCCTGGACGAAGTGGCGCAGCGCATCCTGGCTGGCGTCTCGGCTGTGAACATCACGCACGGGGGGCAGTCCATGAGCGTGAACGTGTCGATCGGCTTCGCGCCCTTCCCGCTGTGCTGCGGCGAACTGGTGCTGCCGTGGGAACGCGCGGTCAATCTGGTGGACATGGCGCTCTACCTGGCCAAGGCGCACGGACGCAACCGCGCCTACGGCGTACAGGGCTTCGGCGATCCGTCGCAGGTATGCGTGGAAGAGATCGAGCAGAACCTCGAGCAGGCCTGGCGCAAGGGTCAGGTCAGGATGTCGACCGTGCTGGGGAACCAGCAGGATCTGCGCGCCAGCGCGTGATGTTGGGTGGACGGCTTTGCCGTCCGCGCGTTCGACCTACGTATGCACTGTTGCAACGTATCGATCAGCCAGCCGGCTTACATATGCACTGTTGCAACGCATCCGTCAGCTGGAGGCGCGGCCGGCGGAGCCGGCCACCCTACGGTGTAGATGACACCGAGCCGGTTTAATCGACCACGTCCTGGATTTTCTCGCCCGCGTTCTCGACCTTCTTGCCGACTTCCTCGGTAGCCCGCTTCAGGCCGCCCTTGGCGTCGCGGGTGGCATCCACGACCTTTTCACGCGCCTCTTCGGTGGCGCGGTCGACCTTGGCCAGTTCCTGGTCCACCTGGCGCGAGACCTTCGCACCCGCCTCGTCCAGCGCCTTGCCGGCGCGCTGGGCCGGCCCCATCGCTTCTTCGTCACGGCTGCAGCCTGCCAGCGCGGCAAGCAGCAGCAGCGTGCCCAACATGCTCGTTTTCATGCTTGACTCCACCAGTGTGCTTGCCGGCGAGCATACACCGGCGCCGAAAAACGTGGCTGACGCTTGGCCGCTTCACTCGTTGCGGGTGGGATCGGCCAGCGGGTGTTCGCGCTCGTCGACGATCTCCAGCCGCAGGGCGCGGGTCTGCTCGTCCTCGCCCCAGCGCTTGGTGAACACGGCCAACCGGGCCAGCGCCTTGTCGTAGGCGCGCGCGCGCCGCAGTTTCTTGATGGCGCCGCTCGCATCGGTCCAGGCCCGGGCCCTCTGCTCGGCGCGCGTGCAGTCGGCGGCCGCCTTGTTGAGCGACTGCTGCACCTGGCGCAACTGTTCCGGCGTGGCGCGGGTGTTGCGCAGGGCGATCAGTTCATCCTGCGCTTCCCGCGCCTTGCACTCGACCGCCAGCGCCACCGCACGGTCCATGCGCCGCTCGATGCGGCTGCCCTCGGGGCGCACCATGGTCCAGATCAGCCACAGCGCCGCCAGCGCGGCGATCCACCAGCG
>NZ_JBKBOV010000079.1:0-6704 GCF_046293535.1 Massilia sp.
GCCGCGATCGGCGCCGGCTCGGCGCCTGCCGCCGCCGTGGTGCCGGCTGCCGCTGCGGCGGCCGCGCCGGTGGCGGCCGACGTCCCGGCCGGCAAGGCTCCGGGCTGGGACGGCATCGAGCGCCGCGCGGCCGACAAGGTCGCCGATGCGCGCGCAGCAAGCGCGCCGGCCAAGGACGAAAGCATCCGTATCGACGCGGTCAAGCTCGACGCGCTGCTGGAAGTGGCGGGCGAATCGGTGCAGGCCGCCAACCAGGCCGCCGTGCTGCTCGAGCGCCTGCAGCAGTTCAAGTTCGAAGGCCCGGCCGCCGCCCTGATGGCGACGCTCACCGAGACCCTGGAGCGTGCTTCGCGCTACTCGGCCGAACTGCAGCGCGCCACGCTGGCGACCCGCATGCAGCCGGTGGGCCGCCTGTTCCAGAAATTCCCGCGCCTGGTGCGCGAGCTGGCCAAGGACCTCGGCAAGGATGTCGAGCTGACCATCGAAGGCGCCGAGACCGAAGTCGACCGCGTGGTGGTGGACAGCCTGTACGACCCGCTGGTGCACATGCTGCGCAACGCGCTCGACCACGGCGTCGAGTCGCCGGAAGAGCGCGTGGCCGCCGGCAAGCCGGCCAAGGCCTTCATCCTGCTGAAAGCATGGCAGGAAGCCAACAGCGTCATGATCGTGCTGCAGGACGACGGCAAGGGCATGGATCCGGTCAAGCTGCGCCGCAAGGCGATCGACAAGGGCCTGATCGGCGAGAACGGCGCCCCCAACGACGACGACGCCTACCAGCTGGTGTTCCTGCCGGGCTTCTCGACCAAGGAAGTGGCTTCCTCGGTGTCGGGCCGCGGCGTGGGCATGGACGTGGTCAAGACCGCGGTCGAGAAGAACCGCGGCGCGATCCGCATCGATTCCTCGCTCGGCCACGGCACCAAATTCGCGATCCGCCTGCCGATCGAACTGTCGATCGTCCCGACCATGCTGGTGTCGACCTCGAGCGCCTCGCTGGCGCTGCCGATGGCCGTCGTCGAGCGCGTGGTCGAGCTGCCGGAAGAGTTCCAGTGCGTGGGCGGCGCCCCGGTGCTGAAGGACCAGGGCCGCCCGCTGCCGGTGCGTTCGCTGGCCCTGGCGCTGGGCTACGAAGCCTGCTCGGAACGGGTCGGCATCGTCATCAACGCCCCGCAGCCCTACATCCTGGCGGTGGAAGCGGTGGACGGCACGGCCGACCTGGTGATCAAGCCGATGACCGCGCTGTCGGTCGAGGGCATCACCGGCACCGCGCGTTCGGCCGAGGGCGAGCTGGTGCTGGTGGTCGGGCTGTCCTTCCTGATGGACGGCTGCCGTTCGAACGTGCGTCTCGCGGCGTAAGTCATTACCGCAGTGCGCAAGGCGAACCCTGCGCCGCTCTGCGACAAAATCGCATACAAAAGCCTGCGCAAGCCCGCTCAGGCTTTTTTATTTGCATCATAAGTTGTCTATGCAAATAAAATTTGCATGATTTCCGGTTGATTGGCAGAAAAATGCGTTGCCCCGGCTTGGTGCGGCAGTGCACAATTATGGCATAATCAAAAATCGTCCCTGCATAAGGGGAGCCGCCTTCACCGGATAGACCATGCAAAAAACGCTCTACGACAAACTCTGGGATTCCCATGTCGTGCGTGCCGACGCCGATGGCACCACGGTCCTGTACATCGACCGCCACCTGGTGCACGAAGTCACCAGCCCGCAAGCCTTCGAGGGCCTGCGCGAGGCCGGCCGCGGACTATGGAGAACCTCGGCCAACCTGGCGGTGGCCGACCACAACGTGCCGACCACGGATCGCGCCCACGGGATCGCGGACCCGACCTCGCGCCTGCAGGTCGAAACCCTGGATGCCAATGCGAAGAGCTTTGGCCTGACCTATTTCGACATGAACGACAAGCG
This sequence comes from Massilia sp., assembly GCF_046293535.1. Lineage (NCBI taxonomy): Bacteria > Pseudomonadati > Pseudomonadota > Betaproteobacteria > Burkholderiales > Oxalobacteraceae > Massilia > Massilia sp. The sequence continues at coordinate 1,909 of NZ_JBKBOV010000079.1, forward strand.
CCAGGGCATCGTGCACGTGATCGGCCCGGAGCAGGGCGCGACCTTGCCCGGCATGACCGTGGTCTGCGGCGACTCGCACACCTCGACCCACGGCGCCTTCGGCTGCCTGGCGCACGGCATCGGCACGTCCGAAGTCGAGCACGTGCTGGCCACGCAGACCCTGCTGGCCAAGAAATCGAAATCGATGCTGGTGCAGGTCGACGGCGAGCTGCCTCCGGGCGTGACCGCCAAGGACATCGTGCTGGCCGTGATCGGGAAAATCGGCACCGCCGGCGGCACCGGCTACGCCATCGAATTCGGCGGCTCGACCATCCGCGCCCTGTCGATGGAAGGCCGCATGACGGTCTGTAACATGGCGATCGAAGCCGGCGCGCGCGCCGGCATGGTCGCGGTGGACGACACCACCATCGAGTACGTCAAAGGCCGCCCGTTCTCGCCCAAGGGCGAACAATGGGAGCAGGCGGTCGCCTACTGGCGCACCCTGCACTCGGACGAAGGCGCCGCTTTCGACACCGTCGTCCAGCTCGATGCGGCGGACATCCGCCCGCAGGTCACCTGGGGCACCTCGCCCGAGATGGTCACCGCGGTCGACGGCCGCGTGCCCGATCCGAGCATGGAACCCGACGCGGTGCGCCGGGGCGCCATCGAAAAGGCGCTGGCCTACATGGACCTGGCCCCGAATACCCCGATCGAGAACATCGCGATCGACAAGGTCTTCATCGGCTCCTGCACCAATTCGCGCATCGAGGACCTGCGCGCCGCGGCGGAGGTCGTGCGCGGCCGCCGGCGCGCTCCCAGCGTCAAGCTGGCGATGGTGGTGCCGGGCTCCGGCCTGGTCAAGGAGCAGGCCGAGCGCGAAGGCCTCGACCGCGTCTTCAAGGAAGCCGGCTTCGAATGGCGCGAACCGGGCTGCTCGATGTGCCTGGCCATGAACGCCGACCGCCTCGAGCCGGGCGAGCGCTGCGCCTCGACCTCGAACCGCAACTTCGAGGGACGCCAGGGGCAGGGCGGCCGCACCCACCTGGTGTCGCCCGCGATGGCCGCCGCCGCAGGCATCGCCGGCCACTTTGTCGACGTACGCGCACTCTGAAACGTTCATACCGCTTTAACCGGAAATACCGAAGGAACATCATGAAGAAAACTTTCGCCCTCGCACTCGCCGCAGCATTCGTCCTCACCGGCTGCAACACCATCTCGGGCATCGGCAAGGACGTGCAGAAGGTCGGCCAGGTCGTCACCAGCGCCGGCGGCAAATAATCATTCAACAAGGAGCCGGGAGCGATCATGGATAAATTCACCGTACACGAAGGACTGGTGGCGCCGCTCGACCGCGCCAACGTCGATACCGACGCCATCATCCCGAAGCAGTTCCTGAAATCGATCCGCCGCACCGGCTTCGGCCCCAATCTATTCGACGAGTGGCGCTACCTCGACCACGGCGAGCCGGGCCAGGACTGCAGCACCCGTCCGCTCAATCCGGACTTCGTGCTGAACCAGCCGCGCTACGCGGGCGCCTCGATCCTGCTGGCGCGCAAGAACTTCGGCTGCGGCTCCTCGCGCGAACATGCGCCCTGGGCCCTGCAGCAGTATGGCTTTCGCGCCATCGTGGCGCCGAGCTTCGCCGACATCTTCTTCAACAACTGCTACAAGAGCGGCCTGCTGCCGGTCGTGTTGGACGAAGAGGCGGTCGAGGGCCTGTTCAAGGCCGTGGAGGCGAATCCGGGCTTCAAGCTGGCCGTGGACCTGGAACAGCAGCGCATCGGTTCGAGCGACGGCAGCATCTCCTACGGCTTCGCGATCGACGATTTCCGCAAGTACTGCCTGCTGAACGGCCTGGACGACATCGGCCTGACCCTGCGCCACGCCGACGACATCCGCGCCTTCGAGCAAGGCCACCTGGCCGCCCAGCCCTGGCTGGCCAACACGATCTGATAAAGAGAGACCGCATGAAAATCGCAATCCTGCCGGGTGACGGCATCGGCCCGGAGATCATGGACCAGGCGGTCAAGGTCCTGAACGCCCTCGGCGAATCCTTCGAGATGGAAACGGCCCAGGTCGGCGGCGCCGGCTACGCCGCCCACGGCCATCCGCTGCCCGAAGCCACCTTGAAGTTGGCCAAGGAAGCCGACGCGGTGCTGTTCGGCGCCGTCGGCGACTACCAGTACGACAGCCTCGAGCGCGCGCTGCGCCCGGAACAGGCCATCCTCGGCCTGCGCCGCGAACTGGGCCTGTTCGCCAACCTGCGTCCGGCGATCCTGTATCCGGAACTCGCGGGCGCGTCCACGCTCAAACCCGAGGTCGTCTCCGGCCTGGACATCCTGATCATCCGCGAGCTCACCGGCGACATCTATTTCGGCAAGCCGCGCGGCGTGCGCGAATGCCCCGACGGTCCCTTCGCGGGCCAGCGCGAAGGCTTCGACACCATGCGCTATGCCGAAGGCGAGATCCGCCGCATCGCCCACGTGGCCTTCCAGGCCGCGCGCAAGCGCGGCCGTCGCGTGACCAGCGTCGACAAGGCCAACGTGCTGGAAACCTTCCAGTTCTGGCGCGACATCGTCACCGACGTGCACCGGGAATACCAGGACGTCGAGCTCGAGCACATGTACGTCGACAACGCGGCCATGCAGCTGGTGCGCGCGCCGAAGAAGTTCGACGTCATCGTCACCGGCAACATGTTCGGCGACATCCTGTCGGACGCCGCCGCCATGCTGACCGGCTCGATCGGCATGCTGCCCTCGGCCTCGCTCGACGCGAACAACAAGGGCCTGTACGAGCCCTCGCACGGCTCGGCGCCGGACATCGCCGGCCAGGGCGTGGCCAATCCGCTGGCGACCATCCTGTCCGCCGCGATGATGCTGCGCTTTACGTTCGGGCGGGTCGAACAGGCCGAGCGCATCGAGAGCGCGGTCAAGCGCGTGCTGGCGCAGGGGCTGCGTACTCCCGACATCTACGAAGCAGGTACCAGCAAGGTCGGTACCGAAGAGATGGGCAATGCCGTAGTGGCCGCCCTCCAATAATTTACATTCCAAGGAAAGCAAAATGAAACTAGTTGGCCTGGTTGGCTGGCGCGGCATGGTGGGTTCGGTCCTGATGCAGCGCATGCAGGAAGAGGGCGATTTCGACCACATCGAGCCGGTGTTCTTCACCACCTCGAACCCGGGCGGCGCCGCACCGAAAATGGCGAAGAACGAGACCACCCTGAAGAGCGCCACCGACATCGCCGAGCTGGCCAAGTGCGAGATCATCATCTCGTGCCAGGGCGGCGACTACACGACCGAGGTGTTCCCGAAGCTGCGCGCCAGCGGCTGGAACGGCTACTGGATCGACGCCGCCTCGACCCTGCGCATGAACGACGACGCCGTGATCGTGCTCGACCCGGTCAACAAGGACGTCATCAAGAACGCCATGTCGCGCGGCGTGAAGAACTTTATTGGCGGCAACTGCACCGTGTCCTGCATGCTGATCGGCCTGGGCGGCCTGTTCGAGCAGGGCCTGGTCGAGTGGATGACGTCCATGACCTACCAGGCGGCATCGGGCGGCGGCGCGCAGCACATGCGCGAGCTCTTGACCCAGTTCGGCACCATCAACGGCGCGGTCAAGCCGCTGCTCGACGATCCGGCCTCGGCCATCCTGGAAATCGACCGTACCGTGCTGGCCACCCAGCATGGCCTGTCGCCCGAGGAGACCAAGCAGTTCGGCGTGCCGCTGGCCGGCAACCTGATCCCATGGATCGACAAGGACCTGGGCAACGGCCAGTCGAAGGAAGAGTGGAAGGCCGGCGCCGAGACCAACAAGATCCTGGGCCGCGGCGAAGGTTTTGGTTCCAGGGCCATTCCGGTGGACGGCCTGTGCGTGCGCATCGGCGCGATGCGCTGCCATTCGCAGGCGCTGACCATCAAGCTGACCCGCGACGTGCCGCTCGACGAGATCAACGACATCATCGCCTCGCACAACCAGTGGGTGAAGGTGGTGCCGAACACCCGCGAAGCCTCGATGCGTGAGCTGTCGCCGGCCGCCGTGACCGGTGGCCTGGGCATCCCGGTGGGCCGCCTGCGCAAGATGTCGATGGGTAATGATTACCTGTCGGCCTTCACCGTCGGCGACCAATTGCTATGGGGCGCCGCCGAGCCGCTGCGCCGCATGCTGCGTATCGTGCTGGACAAGTAATCCGCATCCGCGGGGCCAATCCTCCCTGGCCCCGCGCAGCGTGTTGGCAGCCTTGCCACATCCGCTATAATATTGCCAAGCGCTTGTAATCAATCGCTATCAAACACGCCTCACATCGGTCATTCTGGCCACATATCCCCGCCGACTCCGACCAGCTTGTGCGCTGGAAGCTTGCATGCTCTAGAGCATGATGATATGTTGAGACTCCTAGGAAATCGTCTTTCCTCTGGCCAACTTTCTTTCACTGCCGACTATGCATTTTCCTCACCGTCCTCCGCTCATGGCATTTGCGCTGAAATCAGTCACCGCGGCCGTGGCAAGTGCCGTGCTCCTGTCGTCCGCCGCCTCGGCGGCCGGCCTCGGGAAACTGACGGTGCTGTCGGCACTCGGCCAACCGCTGCGCGCCGAAATCGAACTGACGACGACTGCCGGCGAGGATGCCTCGAGCATGGCGGTGAAGCTGGCCTCGCCGGAAGCCTTCCGCGCGGCCAACATCGAATTCAATCCGGCCCTGCTGTCGCTGCGCTTCAACGTCGAGCAGCGCGCCGGCCGCCAGTTCATCCGCGTCAGCTCGACCCAGCCGCTGAACGAGCCCTTCGTTGACATGCTGATCGAGCTGTCATGGAACA
>NZ_JBKBOV010000080.1:0-6246 GCF_046293535.1 Massilia sp.
TTGTGAACATTTGATAATTTAAGTAATCACTGACCGAAGCCAGCGGCACCCTCATCAAACGCCCACACTTATCGACTGTTGATTGTTAAAGAACCAGTGTTCTGTACTACCTTGCTGCACCGTTCGAAGCGTTGTGTTCGTCAGCAGCAGAGAAGTGAGATTATGCAGTGTTTCGCTAAAACCGTCAACCCCTCGTTTTCGCTTCGTTGCAGATTTAACTGCCGGGCGTGCCAACGTAAGCATTTGATTACGTTAACCTTTTTAGACCGTGCCGAAGCGGAGGCGAACTATAGCAAACCTTCACCCCGGAGCGCAAGTGGTCCGCACGCTACAGGTGCTGTGCCATTCGCCGCGCTCGAAGCTGAACGCCACCGGCAGGAAGCGGGCGATCACCTCGGCATTGGTCAACGCGTGCGTGCTCACGGTCGACAAGGTGAAGCGCCCGCCGCCCGCCAGGGCCAGGGGCAGCATCAACTGGTCGGCAAGATGCTCCCCGACCGCCGCGCCGGACGCGATATAGGCGCGCGCCTCCTTCAGCGCCTGCCCGGCGACGGCCTCCGCCCGGAGCATCTTGGCGCCGAAGCCTGCGAACACTTCGGTGACATGCTCGTGCTCGAGCGTCAGCAGGATGGCATTGCCAGGCCCCCGTTCGCCCGGCAGGACGTTCAGCCGCAGGTTTGCGTCGTCCCACCCCATCTTCTCGCGGACGCAGGCAAGCTCGCGCTCGCCGACGCTGGCAGGAATCCCGGCGACCAAGGCTTCGGCATACGCCGCGCGGCGCTCGCCGCGCGCGAGCAGCTCGATGGGTTGCAGCCGCGCGCAGGGCGTGACCGCGGCCAGGGCGATGCCGCCGCCGGCCGGATAGAAGCCGTGACGTTCCAGGCTGAAGTCGATCTGCGCACCCATCCTTTGCAACAGCGGACGGTAGGCACGCTGGAGGAACTGCAGCGGCGGCGCCATGTCGTTGTGCGTGCCGCCGGTGACACGGATCGTGGAGGGTGTGCGCGCATGCAGCAGCGCAAGCGCCAGGGTCTGCAGGACCAGCGTGCAGCTGCCCGCAGTGCCGATGGCGAACTCATAGTCGCCGCCGGCGATCTCGCCGGGCACGAAGCTCAGCTCGGAGGAACCGAGTTCGGCGCCGGTCACACGGGCGCCGCTGATCCGCGCCGCCGCCTGGACCGCGACCAGGTGCTGACGCATCAGCCCCGGTTTCTGGCGGTTGGCGCGGATACGCGTGATGCGAAAGGGCCGGCCGGTCACCATCGACAGCACCAGGGCGCTGCGCAGGATCTGCCCGCCGCCCTCGCCGGCGGATCCATCGAGTTCGATCATCCCCGCTCCTCCCTCACCCCTTGACACACACCACCTGCTTCAAGGTGTGCACGACTTCGACCAGGTCGCGCTGCGCATGCATGACGGCGTCGATGTCCTTGTACGCCATCGGGATCTCGTCGATCACGTTGGCATCCTTGCGGCACTCGACGCCCTCGGTGGCCCGCAACTGGTCGTCCAGCGTGAAGCGGCGCTTGGCCTCGGTGCGACTCATGGTGCGCCCTGCCCCGTGGCTGCAGCTGTGGAAGCTGTCGGGATTTCCCTTGCCGCGCACGATGAAACTCTTCGCGCCCATCGAACCCGGAATGATGCCGAGCTCTCCCTCGCGCGCCGACACCGCCCCCTTGCGGGTAACCAGCACGTCCTGGCCGAAGTGCCGCTCCTTCTGCACGTAGTTGTGGTGGCAGTTGACCGCTTCCACATGTGTCTCGAAGGGCTTCCGGATGACGGTGCGCACGGCCGCGATCAGATTCTGCATCATGACTTCACGGTTCATGCGCGCGAACTTCTGGGCCCAGCTCACGGCCTCGACGTAATCGTCGTAGTGCTCGGTGCCTTCTTCGAGATAGGCCAGGTCCTGGTCCGGCAGGTTCATCGCGTGGCGACGCATGTCCTTCTTGGCCAGCTCGATGAAATAGGTGCCGATCGCATTGCCGACCCCGCGCGAGCCCGAGTGCAGCATGAACCAGACGAAGCCGGCTTCATCCAGGCAGACTTCGACGAAGTGATTCCCGCTGCCGAGCGTCCCCAGGTGGCGGTAGTTGTTCGTGTTCTTCAGCGAGGGCGTCTTCAGGCAGATCGCATCGAACCCGTCCTTCAAGGCCATCCAGGCCGCATCGACGGCCGCCGGCGGCGTTTGCCACGAGCCTTCGTCACGTCCGCGGTGGCCGCGGGTCTTCGGCGACATTCCGTGCGGGATCGCGCGCTCGATCGCGCTGCGCAGGCCGGACAGGTTGTCGGGCAGGTCATTGGCGCTCAGGGTGGTCTTGGCGGCCATCATCCCGCAACCGATGTCGACCCCGACCGCGGCAGGGATGATCGCGCCCAGGGTGGGAACGACGCTCCCGATCGTCGAGCCCTTGCCCAAGTGGACGTCCGGCATGACGGCGATGTGCTTGTAGACGAAGGGCATGCGGGCGGTATTGGCCAACTGCCGCTTCGCCGCTTCTTCGACCGGCACGCCTTCGGTCCACATCTTGATCGGGCGCCCTCCGTCGACGTCCATGCTTTCGTAATTTTTCTTTTCCATAGTGTCCTCTAGTTGGTAAAGCGATGGCTGCGTCTGAGTGGAGTGCCGCATCGCCCTCCTCTCTATTGCAAGCGGCGTGCCAAGGCCCACGCGTGGGCGCTACTGATGCCGTAAGCCATTGATTTCTTTACCGTTGGCCACTTTAAATAAAATATATATTGTCTGAAACTTCATTTCCAACTGCCGTGCTAATCTATACGTCAGGATAAAGGCTTATAAATGAAGAAGAAAACGGTGGTCATCGGATTCGTCGGCACCATGCTCGACAGTGGCAAGGGAAGTGCACGCTGGGAGAAGTGGCGCCCCAGTATCGCCCTGACCCAGCACGAGGACCTGCTGGTCGACCGCTTCGAGTTGCTCCACGACGCATCCGCCCAAGGCCTGGTCGAGCAGGTAGTGGCCGACATCGCGGCCACGTCGCCAGAGACCAAGGTGCTGTCGCGCGAGCTCAGCCTGCGCGACGCATGGGATTTCGAGGAAGTGTATGCCGCGCTCTTCGACTTTGCCAAAAGCTATCCCTTCGATCCCGAGCGCGAAGACTACTGGATCCACATCACGACCGGCACGCACGTGGTCCAGATCTGCATGTTCCTGCTGACGGAAGCCCGTTTCTTCCCCGGCCGCCTGGTGCAGACCTCGCCGCCGCGGCGCCACGGGCCCGGGGAGCCGGGCACCTATGCGCTGATCGACCTCGACCTGTCGCGCTACGATCAGCTGGCCCAGCGCTTTTCGCGCGAACGGGTGGAAGGCGTCGCCTTCCTGAAATCGGGAATCGCCACCCGCAACGCGCGCTTCAATGCCATGATCGACGAAATCGAGCGGGTGGCAATCAAGTCGAAGGCGCCGATCCTGCTGATGGGACCGACCGGCGCCGGCAAATCCTTCCTGGCGCGCCGGGTGTACGAGCTGAAGAAGGCGCGGCATCAGATCGACGGCAAGTTCATCGAGCTGAACTGCGCGACCGTGCGCGGCGAAACCGCCGCTTCTACCCTGTTCGGTCACGTCAAGGGCGCCTTCACCGGCGCCGGTTCGGATCGCCCCGGCCTGCTCAAGAGCGCCCACCGCGGCTTGCTGCTCCTCGACGAAATCGGCGAACTCGGTCTCGACGAGCAGGCCATGCTGCTCAAGGCGATCGAGGAAAAGCGTTTCCTGCCGATGGGCGGGGATACCGAAGTACAGAGCGATTTCCAGCTCATCGCCGGCACCAACCGCGACCTGTCCGAAGAAGTCGTGGCCGGACGCTTTCGCGAAGACTTGTATGCGCGAATCAATCTATGGACTTATGTCCTGCCGGGACTGCGCGAGCGGCCGGAAGACATCGAGCCGAACCTGGATTACCTGCTGGCCCAGGTCGGCGCCGAGAACACCGAGATGGTGCGCCTGAATCGGGAAGCGAGAAACTGCTACATGCACTTCGCCACCTCGAGCGAGGCCCTGTGGTCCGGAAATTTCCGCGACCTCCTGGCTTCGGTCACGCGCATGGCGACGCTGGCCGATAGCGGCAATATCACCGAAGCGATCGTGCGCGGCGAGATCGAGCGGCTGCGGGGCTTGTGGCAGCGCGTCCGGCGGCCGGCCCAGGATGCCGGCGTCGCGCTGTCCGCACTGGTCGGCCACGAGGCGGCGGCGGCGCTGGACCTGTTCGATGCGGTCCAGCTGGCCAAGGTCATCGAGGTTTGCCGTCAGTCGAGATCGCTATCGGACGCGGGAAGAAAACTGTTCAGCGTATCGCGTGAAGCCAAGGCGAAACCGAACGACGCCGACAGGCTCAGGAAATACCTGAACCGTTTCGGCCTGGAATGGGATGCGGTCATCGAAAGGCCTTGAGCTTCACGCATTTTTTCGGGACTGTGACGGTGAAGCGACTCGAGCTTGCGCGCAGGCGGATTGTGCTTGGCATCGGCGCCGCCATGTCCCATAGTGGTTTCAAGAGTGCGCTCGCGAGCCGCCACGGGCATCGCCGAGCCGATCCGGCATATGTGAGTTGACGAACAGATGAGGTTTCTCTCAGCCGGATAATCCCTTGTGCGACGTCAATCGAATCTGATTGAACCGTGCCCTGACACGATGGTCGAAGCACGTCGGCTGCATGACGCAGCGGGTATGTTGAACTGGGCTGCATTCACCAGCCCGAAGCTCTGGTATCGGGGGGAGCGCGACGGTGGTGGATGTTGGCCCAGCCGTACAACGTACCGGTGGCTTCGACGCATAAGGCAAGGGCGCGCAAGACAGCACGCCATCCACTGGGGCGCGGTGTCGCACAGCTGGGAACCTGACGGGGAAACCGGTCGGGCAGAAGCCTCGGTTTTTGACCGGGGCTTTTTTTTGGACCAGCGGCTTGCAGCAGTCGTGGCGAAAAAAGCAAAAAAGCCCGCAGAGAGTGAGGATCCGTGACCTGATCGGCTAATTTGTAGCCACAGCGATTGTTAGTCTTCGATTTCAGGCAGCCCGTTCCTGGCGCCGCTCACGCCCGACTGCAGCCGGTGTGCGGTTGCCAAGCGCGGAGTGCGGGCGCTCATTGTTATAGAAGTGCCGCCATTTCTCAATGATCAACTTGGCCTCCTGCCGGCTGACAAACCATTCCCGGTTCAGACATTCATCGCGCAGTTTGCCGTTGAAGCTCTCGACGAAGCCGTTTTGCCAGGGGCTGCCTGGCTTGATGTAAGCCGGCCCGATATTCTGGTCGCGCAGCCATTTCATGACGGCCGTGGCGGTGAATTCGGCACCGTTGTCCAAGCGGATGAAGGCCGGCTTCCCATAGATGCGCATCAGCCTGGACAACGTCAGGATGACGTCCTGGCTGCGCAGCGATTTGCCGACCTCGATAGCCAGGCATTCGCGCGTGTTCTCGTCCAGGACGCACAGCATCTTGAGCGGCCCGCCGTTCGCCAGTTGGTCATGCACAAAGTCATACGTCCACACGCCGTTCGGCGCAGTCGAGCCGGGAATACGGATGTCGCTGCCACAGCGGCGTTTCCTGGGCCGGCGCTTCGGCAGATTCAATCCCAGCCTGTTCCACAGCCGCCATACACGGCTCACCTTCGTGTCCGTCATCACGGCAATGCGCCGATAACCAAACCGCGGATAGCGGCTCGACGCTTCAATCAGTTGGGCTCCCAGCGCCTGATCCTTGGCTGGCTGCTTGAGCTCGTAATGCGTCACACGTCGACTTACCCCGGCAAATCGACAGGCAGCGCGTTCGGATAAACCTTTGCTCTTCAGGATCTCTAGCGCTTGCCTTCTGGCTGCCGGGGTTACCATTTTTTTCCGGCGATCTCCTTCAATCCTTCGATCGCCAGCAACTGCTCGGCCAGGAGTTTCTTCAGCTTGGCATTCTCGGCTTCCAGATCCTTCAGCCGGCGCGCTTCAGGCACCGTCATCCCGTTGTACTTGTTGCGCCAGCGGAAAAAGGTCTGTTCGGTGATGTTGTGCTTCCTGCAGAGATCCCGGATGACCACGCCGTCGACCTCGGCCTGGCGCAGGATCCCAATGATCTGCTCTTCGGTAAAACGTTTCTTCATCTAGCCTCCATGTACAAAAATAATGATCGGCTCTGAAAAAATGTAGCCAGTAACAACGTTAGTTTTCGGCGAAACTATCCTTGGAAAGGGGTTTTGCATGAAAAGAAAACGGTTCGCGGTCGAGCAAATCGTCGCGGTGTTGAA
>NZ_JBKBOV010000081.1:0-5835 GCF_046293535.1 Massilia sp.
CGGCGGCCGGCTTCGGCTTGGCTGGCGCCGGCCTGGGCCGGGCCGGGACGGGCGGCGGCGCGGCCGCCGGCGCGGGCGCGGGCTCGGCGAGCCTGGCGGCAACAGGAGGGACACCAGGAGGGGCAGCAGGGACCGGAGGCGGCGGCGCCGGATCCGGCGACAGCCACAGGGTCGCCAGCCGCACGCTGCGCTGCGCGCCGTCCGCCAGTTCGAGGTAGACGTGCAGGTGCTCGGACTCCACCGCGCCCAGCGAAGTGAGGTGCAGGAACTGGCGTCCGTCGCGCCGCATCACCGACATCCGGAGCGTGGACAGCACCGCCGGCATGCCGATGTTGGCGCCGCGGTAGACCTCCGGATGCGCCAGGCGCACCTGGACCGGGTGGGCGGCGTCTTCCAGCATGGTCAGCTCGATGTCGGCCACCAGCGGCTGGCCGATGAAGGAGCTCACCCGCGGCTCGCCGAGTTCGGCCGCCCGGGCCGGCCAGGACGTGGCGGCCAGCAGCGCGCATGAGAATAACAATGGAAGGCGGCAAGCCATAGGATGGAAGTAGTAAGCCTGAACGTCATTAACGGACAATCGGCTAAACTCTTTAATCAACGCCGCTCACAACAGGATCCCAACATGGAAAACAGGATTGAGAAGGACAGTTTCGGCCCGATCGAGGTCCCCGCCGACCGCCTCTGGGGCGCCCAGACCCAGCGTTCGCTCCACCATTTCCACATCTCGACCGAGCGATTGGCGCCGGAACTGGTCGCCGCCCTGGCCCAGGTCAAGCGCGCCGCCGCGGCGGTGAACCGCTCGCTCGGCAAGCTCCCGGCCGACAAGGCCGATGCCATCATGCGCGCCGCCGACGAGGTGCTCGAAGGCCGCCACCCGCAGGAATTCCCGCTGGCGGTCTGGCAGACCGGTTCCGGCACCCAGAGCAACATGAACATGAACGAGGTCCTGGCCAACCGGGGTTCCGAACTCTTGAAGGGCGAGCGTGGCGAAAAGCGCCTGCTGCACCCGAACGACCACGTCAACATGGGCCAGTCGTCGAACGACATCTTCCCCACCGCGATGCACGTGGCGGCCGCCATTGCCGTGGCGCAGAACCTGCTGCCGGCCCTCGGCCAGCTGCGCGCCACGCTGCTGCGCAAGTCGCGCGATTTCGAGGACATCGTCAAGATCGGCCGCACCCACCTGCAGGATGCCACCCCGCTCACCCTCGGCCAGGAATTCTCGGGCTACGTCGCCCAGCTGGAATTCGCGGAAAGCGCGATCCGCGCCACCCTGCCCGGCCTCTTGGGCCTGGCGGCCGGCGGCACGGCGGTCGGCACCGGCCTGAACGCGCACCCGGATTTCGCGCCGCGCATCGCGGCCGAGCTCAGCTCGCGCACGGGCCTGTCCTTCAAGAGCGCGCCCAACAAGTTCATGGCGCTGGCCGGGCACGAGGCCATGGTGTCGTGCCACGGCGCCTTCAAGACCCTGGCCGCGGCCCTGATGAAGATCGCCAACGACGTGCGCTGGATGGCCTCGGGCCCGCGTTCGGGCCTGGGCGAGATCACCATTCCCGAGAACGAGCCGGGCAGCTCGATCATGCCGGGCAAGGTCAACCCGACCCAGTGCGAAGCGCTCACCATGCTGTGCTGCCAGGTGTTCGGCAACGACGTCGCGATCACGGTCGGCGGCTCGCAGGGCAATTTCGAACTGAACGTGTTCAAGCCCATGATCGCCCATAACTTCCTGCAGAGCGCCCGCCTGCTGGCCGACGGCATGCGCTCGTTCGACGAGCACTGCGCCCGCGGCATCGAGCCCAACCATGCGCGCATCGCCGAGCTGATGGAAAAATCGCTGATGCTGGTGACCGCACTGGCCCCGCACATCGGGTATGATCGCGCCGCGCAGATCGCCAAGACCGCGTCGCACGAAGGCCTGACCCTGCGCCAGGCCGCGCTGCAATCGGGTTTCGTTACCGAGCAGCAGTTCGACGAATGGATCGTGCCGATCGACATGACCCGGCCGGATAGGGCCGAGTAACACTTTCGGGGCACCTTCAGGTGCCCTTTTCAATTCCCCGAGGACAGCATGCAAAACATAGATTTCGATTTGACGGCCGAGTTCGTCGAGCTCAACCAGTTGATGAAGCTGGTCGGCCTGGTCGACAGCGGCGGCGCCGGCAAGAACATGGTCGCCAGCGGCGCGGTGTCGGTCGACGGCAAGCAGGAACTGCGCAAGACCGCCAAGATCCGCAGCGGCCAGACCGTGACCGTGGGCGACGTGCGGATCCGGGTCCGATAAGCCGGAAACGGGCGCGGGAAATGGCGAAAAACAGCGGGCTTATGTTTGCGCCCTAACAAACAGAGCGGGGCTTCCTTGTTTATATTTTAAGTCATCAGGATCGACTTATATCAACCGGCCACAGGTGAAGCCATGGAAACCCCGAACCGCGCCCAGTCCCAGGAGCAGCTCATCGGAGACCTGCGTCTCGTCATCGAGAATGCGGAAGAGCTGCTGAAAAATACCGACCACTACACCAGTGCCCTGTACCAGAACGCACGCGCCAAGCTGGCGCTGGCGCTGGAAGCGGCGAACGAGGAACTGGCGCGTTTCGAAGACGCCCAGCTCGAGCGCATGATGGCCGCCACCCGCGCCGCCAACGAGCGTTACAGCGACCGCACCGGCGAACAGCGCATCCTGCGCGCCTTCCACTGATCCAGGCCTCAGGGCTGCCCCCGGGCAGCACCGTCTGCCGCAATCGCGGTCACGATGCCGAGCCTGAACCAGCCCTGCAGCATGGCGCCGACGTCCGGCGCCCCCTCCCCTGCCGCTGCGGCGGCCAGCGCCGCATCGAGCGCCGCGCCGAAGCCGGCGCCCTGCGCCAGACTATCCAGGGCCGCCGCTTGCGCCGCACCCGCTTCCACCACCTCTACCCGCCAGCCGCGCCGCACGACCAGTGCCGTGCACGGCGTGTCGGCGTGCGCCGGCAATGCCGGGCCGCCCGGCTGGTGCGCCCGCCACAGCGCGGCGATGGCCCAGCGGCTGCGCAGCAGGCTCACCGACGGGTGCAGGGTGAATCGGGCGCCATCCAGCGCCTCCGGGGACAGCGCCGCCAGCGCTTCCAGCCCGAGCGGCGTCGCATCCGGCGCCAGATAGGCCCGGTGCACCGCCCACTCGAGCCGCGCCACGTCCGGCAAATAGGGGTATGGCGCGGCTGCGTCGCATCCCGCGAGGAAGTCCGCCAAGCGCGCGCCGAAGCAGGCCAGGTCCGGGTCTTGCGACGGCGCTGCCTTGCCGTAGGCACGCGCCAGGCCGGCGAAGCATTCCTCGCCCACCAGCTGGCGCAGCACGGGATAGGCCTCGCCCAGGGCGCGCTCCCAGCCGGCGCCCAGGTTTGCGCGGTACAGCGCCAGCCGCTCGATTGCGCCCTCGTGGAGGAAGGGCTGCATGGCGGCTTCCTGGGCGCGCTCGAACAGTGCCGCCCCGAAGCGCTGCTGGAGCGTGGCCATTGGCTCGCCCGCCGGCGCCGCCGGTACGCGGGGGCGCACAAACGGGACGGCGGCGGGCGCCGGATAATCCCGCGCGATCGCATCGGCCCTGGCCGCCTCCGCCAGCAGGCCGTCGATCGGCGGCAGCTCGGCATCCCACTCTACCAAGATCGGCACCCGGCCGAAACGCGCCAGCGCGGCGCGGTACAGCTCCCAGACCGGTTCGGCCACGGCCGCGCCATGGTGGTCGACCAGGGCCAGCGGCGTTTCGAGGTGGCCGGCTAGGTGGATTTCGCCGACGCTTCCCCTAGGCAACGCGGCGATGGCGGCGCGCGCGTCTTCGCCGTGGTTGCGCTGGTTGACGTAGAGGTTGTTCACGTCGAGCAGGATGCCGCAACCGGTGCGGCGCGCCAGTTCGGCCAGGAAGGCGGCCTCGCTCATGGTGTCGGCGCGAAAGCGCACATAGGCCGAGACGTTCTCGACCAGCAGGCGCCGGCCCAGTGCTTGCTGCACCCGGTCGACCCGCTCGCACAGCAGCGCCAGCGCGGCCCCGTCCAGCGTCAGCGGCAGCAGGTCGTTGAGCTGGCGGTCGGCCAGCGCGCCCCAGCTCAGGTGTTCGGAAACGAGGAAGGGATCGATCGCCTCGACCAGCGCGCGCACGCGCTCCAGGTGGGCGTTCGAAAAGCCGCGCGCCGAGCCGAGGCCGAGGCCGACGCCATGCAGGCTGACGGGATAGTCGCGGCGCAGTTCGGCCAGCACGTGCCAGTCCCAGCCGGCGCGGGCGAGGTAGTTCTCGCTATGGACTTCGATGAAGCCGACCGCCGGACGCCCTTCGAGGAAGGCGCGGTAGTGCGGCGTGCGCAAGCCCACGCCGGCCGCAGTGGCCCCCATTGGGGCCGCAGCGGGGGCGGACATGCCTACTTCCTGGCGTCGGCCTTGGCCGGCTCGGCCGGGACGGCCTTGTCCTGCGGCGCCTTGCCGGCCTCGAGCGAACCGCCCAGCTGGGTGCAGGTACCCTTGGCGACGAACTTCCATTCGTTCGGGTCATTGTCGACCTTGGCGACGCCGGCGCAGCCGTGGGTGGCGGTGCCGCAGTCGTTCTGGCCGGCCTTGGCGACGCCGTAGCAGGCTTCCTGGTCGGCTTTCGGCACGCCCATCTGGTCCTGGGCGGCTGCCTGGGCGCAGACGCCGGCCAGGGCGGCGGCGATCAGGGCGTGGCGGTGGGTCATGCGAAAGTCTCCTGGCTGGGCGGGGAAAGCTGCAAAACGCCGGCTCAGGCCGTCGTATTGATCTTGTTCCCCAGATGCGCCGGCAGGTTCGCCGGCTGCACCGCCGGCAGCGCTTCGAGCAACTGGGTGGCGGTGGCTTCCTGGATCTGCTGGGCCTTCTTGAACACGGCAAGGCTCACTTCCTGACGCTGGCCGGTTTCGGCGATGCTGGTGGACAGCTTGGCAATGCTGGACACATCCATGTCGTTCTCCCATTAAGGCGTATCCACCGTTTACGGCGGCGGGAAGGAGAACTTTAGGCCCTCGAACGCATCCATTTTTCCAGCCAGGCCAGCACTTGATCCGGATCATTCAGGTCCAGCCACGCGGGTCCGCCCTGCCCGCCGCCGTCCCGCGGCCGCGGCGCGTCCGACGCCACCGCCACGATGTCGGGATCCCCGGGATACAGGGCCGGCCGTCCCAGGCTCGGGCGCCACACTTCCAGCTTGGGCATGCGCTCCCACTTGTAGCCTTCCACCAGGGTCAGGTCGGCCGGCGCCAGCCGCGCCAGGTGCTCGGCCAGCGCAGGCTCCTGCGCCCCGCGCAGTTCGCGCAGGATGGCGACGCGGTGGGGAGAGGCCAGCATCACCTCGGCCGCCCCGGCCATGCGCAGGCGCGCGCTGTCCTTGCGCGGCGGCTCCAGCTCGACGTCGTGGTGGCTGTGCTTGACGACGTTGATCCGCAGTCCCCGCGCCGCCAGCCGGGCGATCAGGGCTTCCAGCAGCGAGGTCTTGCCGCTGCCGGACCAGCCGACCACGCCCAGCACCGGCCCGGCGTCAGTAAGCGACACGATAGCGGGTGCCCCGGTAGTTCATGATCGCCGCCTTGGGCAGCAGGCGCTCCAGCACCAGTCCGGGGGCGACTTCCTCGCCTTCGCGGCGCAGCATCTTGTCGACCAGCAGCAGGCGCTCGGCCGGATTCGGCGAATAGATATAACCGCCGAAGCTGACCCGCGGGATCTCGCGCTGCACCGATTCCGGCAAGGATTGCAGCGGGCCGATATTGTCCTCGGGCGAAGGCGCCGCCGGCGCGCTCGCCACCAGCACGGGCCGCGGCGATTCCGGCGGCGCGCCCTCCGCTTCGGCCGCTGCCGGGCGCG
>NZ_JBKBOV010000082.1:0-5120 GCF_046293535.1 Massilia sp.
GGCTAGTTAGATGAAAAACCCCCCCAGCTCTCTCTGGTGGGGTTTTTTGCTTTATAGCCAAACCCCGCTGTTCGGATCCGCATTGCGGATCCTCTCTCTGGTGGGGTTTTTTGCTTTGGGCCTCCTGACGAAAAGCGGGGGCGAACCCCGCCGATTCACGCCCCGGCGCCATCGTTCAGGTTCTTGCGCAGGTCAACCAGCTGGTCTCGCAGTTGCGTCATCTCTTCGGCCGAGCATTTGGTGGCGCACAGGATTTCCGGCATCAACGCTGCCGCATCGTTCCGCAAGGCCTGGCCCTGTTCGGTCAGCGACACGATCACCTGCCGTTCGTCGGCGCGAGCGCGCGCCCGCTGCACCAGGCCCTGTGCTTCCATCCGCTTCAACAGCGGCGTCAAGGTAGCGGAATCCAGAAAAAGGCGCTCCCCGATATCCGACACCGTCAGCTCGTCCTGTTCCCACAACACCATCATCACCAGATATTGCGGGTAGGTCAGTCCAAGCTTCGGCAGCAGGCCGCGGTACACGCGCATCATTGCCAGCGACGTCGAGTACAGGGCAAAGCACAGTTGGTCGCCCAGCACCGGCGTAGAAGGAGGAGACGCAGGAGAATTCTTCATCAGTCCAATATAGATCGCACACTAGCTAGTTGCAAGCGAGGTGACCAGCAAGGTCCATGCAATATTAATAATGGTGCTCAAAACGCCTTCTGTCATGTCTTTACGCCGTTTCGTCGCATGAGGCGTTTTGCCGGAGGCCCTTTGGAATACGATCGCTCGATCAAAACCAGAAGGAGATGGCCATGGATAGACCAGCTGTGCCGGCGGCGCTGACGCCGGTTGCAAACGATGAACGCATCCAGTCGCTCGACGTCGTGCGCGGCTTTGCCCTCATCGGCATCCTCCTGATGAACGTCGAGTTCTTCAACCGCGCCACCGCCTCCCTCGGCTCCGGCATGCAGGACGGTCTCAGTGGCGCGAACTTCTGGGTCAGCTACTTCGTCCAGTACTTCGTCACCGGTAAATTCTGGACCATCTTCTCCCTCCTGTTCGGCATGGGCTTCGCCGTCATGCTGACCAGGGCGGAGCGCGCCGGCCGCAGCTTCCTGCTTCCCTATATGCGCCGCATCGCCGCACTGGCCGTCTTCGGCGCCTTGCATCACATCCTCCTGTTCGCCGGCGACATCCTGTTCAGCTACGCGGTTGCGGCGACGGCCCTCTTGATCGTGCTGTATGGGCGCGCCAAGTGGATCCTGCTGGCCATCGCCCTGTGCGTCGGCGGCGGCTTCATCCCCGACATGGACTGGCTGTTCGGCATCGCCGGTGGCCTGGCTTTCTTCGGCGTCGTCGCCTGGTGGCTGCGCGGCGAACAGCGCATGAAGCGCCTCGGCAAACCGCCGGTCATCGCCTTCGTCATGATGCTGGCCGGCGTGCTCGCAACGATCGGCGGCGCCGTCACTTGGTTCTTGCCCGCCACGCCGCCGCAGGCGCGCTTCGGCCTGCCGATGCTCGGCATCGCCTTGATCACGCTGGGCTACCTCACCACGCGCTACCACGCCGACAAGCCGGCCCGCCCGTGGCGGATCGGCGTCGGCATCTACTGCTTTTCCTTCCTCATGATGACCGGCGCCGGCGCATCGATGTACTTCTTCCCCGAGAAGCCGCCCGCGGTGGCCACCAAGGAGCAAGCGAAGAAGCAGAAGGAACAGGAGGCCGAACGGGCGAAGAGCCTGAAGGAGCGCGAAGAACGCATCAGGCTCGAAACCACGGTGCTCAGCAAAGGCAGCTTCGGCGAGGCCGTCAACATGCGCGCCACGCAGTTCGTCGAAGACGCGCCGGGCCAGGTCGGCTTCGCGACGATCCTGATCGCGATGTTCCTGATCGGTACCTGGTTCGTCCGCTCGGGCATCATGGACAAGGCGCAGGTACATTTGCCGCTGTTCCGCAAGCTGGCCATGTTCGGCCTGCCGATCGGCATTGGCATGGGCCTGCTGGGATCGACCATCGCCATGCATGCGGTGCCCGGATCGCGCGGCACCGACGGCTTCCAGTTGGCGTCCGGCCTGCAAATGCTGGGCAACCTGCCGGCCTCGATCGGCTATGTCAGCCTGGTGATCCTGATGCTCTACAGCGCATCACCCTGGAACAAGGTGAGCGTGCTGGCCCCGTTCGGCCGCATGGCCCTCACGAACTACCTGGCGCAGTCGCTGGTCGCATCAACCTTCTTCTACGGCTACGGCTTCGGCAACTGGGGCATCTCGCGCGTCGACCAGATGCTGTTCGTGGTCGTGCTCGCGGCGGCGCAGATCGTGTTCAGCCATGTGTGGCTGTCGCGCTTCCGTTACGGTCCGATGGAATGGCTGTGGCGTGCGGTCACCTATTGGCAGATCCCGCCCGTGCGCATCAAGACCCCGGCCGCCGTGCCTGCGGTGGCGACGCCGGCGTGAGGGCGCTGCTTCGACTCGGCGCGGCGCTGCTCGCGGGCGCCGCGCTTCCTGTCTGCGCACAGCCGGTGACGGTGGCCGGCCTGGACCGGCCGGCCCGGATTCTGGTGGACCGCTGGGGCGTGCCCCACATCTACGCAGCCACCCAGGATGACGCATTCTTCGTCCAGGGCTTCAATGCCGCCCGCGACCGCCTGTTCCAGATCGACTTGTGGCGCCGCCGCGGCCTGGGCGAATTGGCCTCGGTCTTCGGTCCCGCTTATGTGGAGCAGGACCGGGCGGCACGCCTCTTCCTGTACCGCGGCGGCATGGCGCCGGAATGGGCCGCCTATGGCAAGGACGCGCAACGGATCAGCGCCCGCTTCGTCGCCGGGATCAACGCCTACATCGACACCATCGCGCGCAAGCCGGCGTTGCTGCCCTTCGAGTTCCGCCAACTCGGCTACATGCCGGCGAAGTGGCGTCCGGAGGACGTGGTGCGCATCCGCAGCCACGGGCTGACGCGCAACCTGACCCAGGAATTCGCGCGCGCGCGAGTGGTCTGCAGCGCAGGCCTGGCGGCCGACGCGGTACGCGCCCAGCTGTCGCCGGCATGGACCACGCGCGTGCCCGACGGCCTCGATCCCTGCCTGCCCGACGATGCGCTCGACGTCTTCACGCGCGCGACCGAGAACGTGCGCTTCGAACCGCGCAAGCTGCAGGTGTCGCGCATGCTGCCGAACGAGGAAACGCTCGAGGGCAGCAATAACTGGGTGGTGGCGCCCTCGCGCACCGCGACCGGCCGGCCGATCCTGGCAAACGATCCGCACCGCGCCTATGGCGTGCCGTCGCTGCGCTACATCGTGCACCTGAGCGCCCCGGGCCTCGACGTCATCGGGGCAGGGGAGCCGGCGCTGCCGGGGGTGTCGATCGGCCACAACGGCAAGGTTGCCTTCGGGCTGACCATCTTCAGCATCGACCAGGAAGACCTGTACGTCTACGAGCTCAATCCGAAGAATCCGCGGCAGTACCGCTACCGGGGCGGCTGGGAGAACTTCCGCCTGGTGCGCGAGAAAGTGGCGGTGCGCGGCGGACCGGCGCGGACGGTCGAGCTGCGCTTCACCCGTCACGGCCCCGTGATTTACCAGGATGCGCGCAAGGGCCGGGCCCTGGCGGTGCGCACCGCGTGGACGGCGCCGGGCATGGCGCCATATTTCGGCAGCATCGACTACATGAAGGCCCAGGACTTCACCCAGTTCCGCCGTGCGATGGAGCGCTGGGGAGCGCCCACCGAAAACCAGGTGTACGCCGACACGGCCGGGAATATCGGCTGGGTGGCGGGCGGCTTGGCGCCGGTGCGCCCGAATTGGGATGGTTTGATGCCGGTGCCGGGCGACGGCCGCTACGAATGGCAGGGCTTTCTCGACGGCGCCAAGCTGCCCTACGTGTTCAACCCGAAGCAGGGCTGGTTCGCGTCCGCGAATGAGATGAACCTGCCGCCCGGCTTCCCCTACAAGGAGCACAAGCTCGGCTTCGAATGGCCCGACAATGCGCGCGCGCGGCGGATCGCCGAGGTCTTGTCGCAGACCCCCAAGGCGAGCCTGGAGGACATGGAGCGCCTGCAGAACGATGTGGTGTCGCTGAACGCGCGCCGCTTGCTGGCCCTGCTCAAGCCGCTCTCGTCGGCGGACCGGAAAACCGAGGCGGCCTTGCGGCTGCTGTCCGCATGGGACGGTGAGCAGAAGGCCGGCTCCGCAGCCGCGGCGCTGTATGAGCTATGGTGGTCGCGCCACCTCGGCCACGCCTTCAAGGAAGCGGTACTTGCGCCGGCGGCGGCGCAGAGTTTCGATGCGCCGCATGCGAGCGTGCTGCTCGAGTCGCTGGAAAACCCGGCGCAGCGTTTCGGGGCGGATGCGCTCCGCAAGCGCAACGAAGTCCTGCTCGCCAGCCTCGCGCAGGCGTGGGCCGAAGTGGAAGGCTTGCTGGGGCCGGATCCGGCGCGCTGGCAATGGGGCAAGCTGCACTTCAGCTACTTCGTGCATCCGATGACGCCCATCCTCGGCCAGGCTGCGCGCGCCCGGGTGAACGTGGGGCCGCTGCCGCGTGGCGGGAGCGCCCATACGGTCAACGTGTCGAGCTACCACCCCGACAGTTTCTGGCAGGCGCACGGGCCATCGTTTCGCATGGTGCTCGACGTCGGTCACTGGGACAACTCCCGGGCGATCAACACGCCCGGCCAGTCGGGCGATCCGGCCAGCCCGCATTACAGCGACCTGGCGCAGCCTTGGGCCGAGGGCAAGTACTTCCCGCTGCTGTACTCGCGGGAGGCGGTGGAAAAGGCGGCAAGACAGGTCATCGAGTTGCTGCCGGCGCGTTGACGACAAGGGCTTGCAAGTGGGCGCGCGCTTTGCTATAGTTCGCGTCCGCTTCGTTCGAGCAGAAAAACGTTAACGTAATCAAGTGGTTACGAAGACAAGCTCAAGAGAGATTCTAAAAACGAAGCGAACGAGGGGTTGACGGTTTTAGCGAAACACTGCATAATCTCACTTCTCTGCTGCTGACGAACACAACGCTTCGCAAGGTGCAGCAAGGTAGTACAGAACACTGGTTCTTTAACAATCAACAGTCGATAAGTGTGGGCGTTTGATGAGGGTGCCGCTGGCTTCGGTCAGTGATTACTTAAATTATCAAATGTTCACAA
>NZ_JBKBOV010000083.1:0-4678 GCF_046293535.1 Massilia sp.
AGGAAAAACAACAGTTCTGGCAGTCCGGGTCCCCATCGTCTAGAGGCCTAGGACATCACCCTTTCACGGTGAGTACCGGGGTTCGAATCCCCGTGGGGACGCCAAGAATTTGGCAGCAGGGTTGGCGCCGCGGTGCGGTGCAATCCGTAGTAAA
Source organism: Massilia sp. (assembly GCF_046293535.1). Taxonomy (NCBI): domain Bacteria; kingdom Pseudomonadati; phylum Pseudomonadota; class Betaproteobacteria; order Burkholderiales; family Oxalobacteraceae; genus Massilia; species Massilia sp. Next base: position 155 of record NZ_JBKBOV010000083.1, read on the forward strand.
CAGCAGTAAGTACAGTTCAAGGTCCCCATCGTCTAGAGGCCTAGGACATCACCCTTTCACGGTGAGTACCGGGGTTCGAATCCCCGTGGGGACGCCAGTATAAGACCGGAGTAGACCAACGCGCATGCGCGGAGAGGTGCTCCGGTTTTTCTTTTTGTCCGTCGCTTTTCGCGTATCGACATGTCATCGAATCCATCCCTTACCCTCGCACTGTTCTGCAAGGTCGTCGACAATTACGGCGACATCGGCATCTGCTGGCGCCTGGCGCGCCAACTGTGGCGCGAGCATGGCGTGCACGTCAGCTTGTGGGTCGACGATCTCGCCAGTTTCCGCCGGATCTGCCCGGAAGTCGACGTACTTGCCGACGCGCAGACCGTGCAGGGCGTCTTGGTGCGCCACTGGCGCGACCAGGAGGGCAGTTTCGCGCCGGAAGAGGTCGCCGACATCGTGATCGAGTTCTTCGCGGTCGACATTCCGCCGGCCTATGTCGCGGCCATGGCGCAGCGCATGCCGCGCCCGGTCTGGTTCAACCTGGAAGGCCTGAGCGCGGAAGAGTGGGTGGAGGGCTGCCACCGCCTGCCGTCCATGCACCCGCGCCTGAAGCTGACCAAGCACTTCTTCTTCCCTGGATTCACGCCCAGGACCGGCGGCCTGCTGCATGAGGCCGGCCTGGACGAGCAGCGCCTGGCCTTCCAGGCCGACCGCGCCGCGATGGCCGGCTTCCTGGCCGGCTTCGGCGTCGGCGCGGCCGAGATGGACTCGCTCAAGGTATCGCTGTTCTGCTATCCGCACGCGCCGGTCGGCGAACTGCTGCAGGCCTGGTCGGAAGGCTCCGGGCCGGTGACCTGCCTGGTGCCCGAAGGGGTCGCCGCGCAAGCCGTCGGCGCTTTCATGGGCTGCGCCTCACCTGGCGCCGGCGACAGCGCCACGCGCGGCGCGCTCACGGTGCGCGTGCTGCCCTTCGTGCCCCAGCCCGACTACGACCGGCTGCTGTGGGCCTGCGACCTGAATATCGTGCGCGGCGAGGATTCCTTCGTGCGCGCCCAGTGGGCGGGGCGGCCTTTCGTCTGGCACATCTATCCGCAGGACGAAAACCTGCACCATCAAAAATTGCGCGCCTTCCTCGGCCGGTACGCGGGCGAACTGCCGGCGCTCGCGCGGTTTTCGCTGGGATGGAATGGCGCACTCGACATCGCTTCGATGCCTGCGGCGTGGCGCGATCTGCAAGCCGAACTTCCGCGTATTGCGATCCGGGCCGAAGCCTGGCGCCAGGAGGTGCTGGCCCATGGCGATTTGACGACGAAGCTGCTCGAATTCGCCCGTGAACTGAGGCTGGCTGCGCAAAATCCGGTATAATGCGCGGTTACTCCGTAACGAAATACACAGGATCAAACGTAGGCTTCAACAGCTTTCTTCGCTCATGGCCACCGCTGATTTAATGCAACTTACTTTTTACGTAAAATTACTATGAAATTCGCTAAAGAAATCCGTGTTGGCAACATCATTATGGTCGAAGACAAGCCATTCATCGTGCTGCGTTCCGACGTGAACGGTTCGAGCCGCACGGGCTTCACCTACAAGTGGAAGATGAAGAATCTTCTGACCAACGCTCCGCTGGAAAACGTGTTCCGCGGCGACGACAAGTTCGACGTCGTCGTGCTGGACAAGAAGCCGGTGACCTACTCGTACTTCGCCGACCCGCTGTACGTCTTCATGGACGAAGAGTACAACCAGTACGAAATCGAAGAAGAAAACATGGGCGACGCCATCAATTACCTGAAAGACGGTATGGAATGCGAAGCCGTGTTCTACGACGGCAAGGCGATCTCGGTCGAACTGCCGACCACCATCGCACGCCTGGTCGTGTACTCGGAGCCGGCCGTCAAGGGCAACACCTCGGGCAACGTCCTGAAGGAAGCCAAGATCGAGAACGCCATCGAAGCCAAGCAGCACACCGTGATGGTGCCGCTGTTCGTCAGCACCGACGACGTCATCGAAATCGACACCCGTACCAACGAGTACAAGAAAGTCGTCCGCAACTAAGCTGCGAACGCGACCAGAGAAAACGCTGCTTCGGCAGCGTTTTTTTTCGCCCGTGCGCGGCGCGAAGTCATCGTTTGTAACGTGTCACATGAGTAACTTTTACTGCTATGCTGGTGCATTATTCGACACGGAGGCAGGTATGAAGCGCAGGGATTTCGTTCGGCTCGGCGTCAGCGCAGGCATGGCGGCGGGCGCCACCGCGGCGGCGGCACAAGCCCAGGCCGCGCCCAAAGTGGCGGGCGCGGCTGCCGCCGGCATCCTGGATGCCGGCGTACGCGAACAGCAGGCCCAGATGGCAGCCGGCAAGCTCACCTCCAGCTCCCTGGTGCAGCAGTACCTGGCGCGCATCGATGCCATCGACAAGGCCGGCCCGCGCCTGAACGCGGTCATCGAAACCAATCCGGACGCGCTCAGGATCGCGGCCGACATGGACCGCGAGCGCGCCGCCGGAAAAGTGCGCGGCCCGCTGCACGGCATCCCGGTCCTGCTGAAGGACAATATCGCCACCGCCGACCGCATGAGCACCAGCGCCGGCTCGCTCGCCCTGGACGGCGTGCGCGCGGTCAAGGATGCCCATATCGTCACGCTGCTGCGCAAGGCCGGCGCCGTCATCGTCGGCAAGACCAACCTGTCCGAATGGGCCAATATGCGCTCGACCAAGTCGGTCAGCGGCTGGAGCGGGCGCGGCGGGCAGACCAAGAATCCCTACGCGCTCGACCGCAATACCAGCGGCTCGAGCTCGGGCTCGGGCGCCGCCGCGGCAGCCAGCCTGGCCACGCTGACCGTCGGCACCGAGACCGACGGCTCGATCGTCTCGCCCTCGTCGTCCTGCGGCATCGTCGGCATCAAGCCGACCCTGGGCCTGCTCAGCCGCAGCGGCATCATTCCGATCGCCCATTCGCAGGACACGGCCGGCCCGATGACGCGCAGCGTGGCGGACGCGGCCCTGATGCTGGCCGCCATGGCCGGACCGGACGCCGACGACCGGGCGACCGCCGACAGCCGGCAGCACCTGGCCGACTATGCGGCGGCGCTGCGCCTCGATGGCCTGAAGGGCAAGCGCATCGGCGTGGTCCGCAACTTCTTCGGCAGCAACGACGCGGTCGACGCGATCATCGAGAAGGAGCTCGCGGTTCTGGCGGCGCAGGGCGCGACCCTGGTCGACGTCAAGCTGCCCAACGCCGACAAGTACAACGAGAGCGAACTGCAGGTGCTGCTGTACGAATTCGCGCCCGGCCTGGAAGCCTGGCTGAAGAACTACGCGCCGCACGCGCCGGTCAAGAACATGGCGGACGTCATCGCGTTCAACGAAAAGCATGCCGCGCGCGAGATGCCGTACTTCAAACAGGAACACCTGGTCGCGGCCCAGGCCAAGCCGGGCCTGGATGCGCGCGAGTACCGCGAGGCCCTCGCCAACGACCTGCGCTACTCGCGCGACGAAGGCATCGACCAGGTGATGAGGGAGCACAAGCTCGACGCCCTGGTGGCGCCTACCGGCGGACCGGCCTGGCTCACCGACTACGTCAACGGCGACCACTACGGCGGCAGCTTCTCGAGCCCGGCCGCGGTGGCCGGCTACCCCCACATCACGGTGCCGGCCGGCTTTACGCGCGGCCTGCCGGTGGGCATCTCCTTCGTGGGCGGGGCGTGGAGCGAAGCGGCGCTGATCGGAATGGCCTATGCCTACGAGCAGGCCTCCAAACGCCGGCGCGCGCCGGTCTACCCCGCCACCATCAATGTGAAGCTTTGATCAGCGCACGTTCTGCCTGGCCTTGGCGAACTGCGGCCCCCACAGCGGGTGGCCCTGTTCGCCGGGGCTCAGGTCGAAGGTGGCGTCCAGCCGCAGCGCCCGCTCGAAGGCCTGGCGGCATGGGGTCGGTCGCTTGGTCACGCAGTAGCTGAACGCGGTGTACTTGAGCGCGCTGACGCGGTTGCGTACCGAGCCGCCGTTCATGTCGTTCGAGGTCAGCCGCCTGATCGCGCCGTTGAAGTCGCCGTCGTGGTACAGGGCGATGCCTTCGCGCAGGGCGATCTCACCGCGATCCGGCGCCGGGCGTTCCGGGCGCGGCGCGGGGCGCTCGGCGCGTTCCAGGCGCTCGGCCTTGGGATGGGAACGGTCGTCCACGCGCGCCCTGGGGCGCGGCGGCTCGTTCTTGCCCATCATGGAATTGAGCTGCGAATTCAGTTCGGCGCAGCCGCCGAGCAGCAGCACGGCGCCGAGCAGGCAGGCACGCAAGCCATGGGTCGCGATGCGCGGGTTCACTCCACCTCCTCTTCAGTAAAATCCATTTCGATCACGGCGGTCGCACCCTTGACGGCGTTCACGATCACGGTGTGCTCGGGGAAATTCGGGTTGACGATGCGGATCGTGTGCTGGCCCGGCGCCAGGGTCAGCCGCTTGAGCGGCGGGCTGGCGCCGTGGTCGACGCCGTCGACCTGCACCATGGCCCAGGGCTTGATCATCAGCTTGTAGCTCGCGCC
>NZ_JBKBOV010000084.1:0-4374 GCF_046293535.1 Massilia sp.
CGCCCACGCGGTGATAGTTAAGGAAAGATATGTCGCGACAGTGCTGGCGGGAGTTGAACGCGTGGGCGGGAGACCCGCCCACCCTACGAAAAACGAAACGTCGCGAATTCCTTACTGGCGCTGCTTACTTGAGGCCCGCGATATAGTCGGACACCGCCTTCATTTCCTCGGGCGACATGCGCTGCGCCAGCGTGGTCATCTGGGCACTGTTCTTGCGGGTGCCGTTCTTGAAGGCGTCCAGCTGGGCATAGGTGTAGTCCTGGTGCTGGCCCGACAGGCGCGGGTACTGGGCCGGGATGCCGCTGCCGGTGGCGCCGTGGCAGCTGGCGCAGGCGGCGACGCCCTTCTCGGCGATGCCGCCGCGGTAGATCTTGCGGCCCAGCTCGACGGTGTCCTTGTTCTTGGCGGCGCCCGGCTTGGCCTTCTGGGTGGCGAGGTAGGCGGCGATGTGGCGCTTTTCGTCCTCGGTCAGCATCTTCGAGTACGGCGTCATGATCGGATTCTGGCGGTTCGGCGTGGTAAAGTCGACCAGCTGCTTGTGGGTATAGGCTTCGATCTGGCCGGCCAGCTTGGGGTTGGCGACGATGGTCGAGTTGCCGGCTGCGCCGTGGCAGGACATGCAGGCAGGCAGGCCGCGCGCGGCATCGCCCGAATCGTAGAGGGTTCCGCCCTTGGCCGGATCGGCTTTCGCAGCGACACGCGGTGCTTCGGCCGCTGTGACGCCAGCGGAGAAAGCCAGGGTTGCAACCAACAAGGACTTCAAAAGCGGAAACGTCAAACGATTCATACAAGCACCCTGAAAAAGTCAAAAACAGATTTTTGGATTTACAGTGAAACAGTGCAGCGGCCTTACTGGCGCTCCCCCGGGGCGGAGCATCAATGAACCCCTTATTGTACAATAGCTTTGTTTCCTCATCGCCATTTCGTTGTCATTTAAACCTTCCCCTTATGTCCAGACTTTGGCAGGCCCGGTTCTTCACGACCGTTAACCAGTTGCGCGATCTCCCGGGCACGACCGTTCCCGAAATTGCCTTCGCCGGCCGCTCGAACGCGGGCAAATCCACGGCGATCAACATCCTCACCAACCAGAAGGGCCTGGCGTTCGCCTCCAAGACCCCTGGCCGCACCCAGCACATCAACTATTTCTCGATCGGCGGCGCCCACGTGGGCCAGCACCGCAAGGACCCGACCATCGTCGACGAGATCGAAGCCCTGCTGGTCGACCTGCCGGGCTACGGCTATGCCGAAGTGTCGGGTACGGCCAAGCTGCACTGGCAGAAGCTGCTGGGCGACTACGTCCAGCGCCGCGAGCAGTTGGCCGCGCTGGTCCTGATCATGGACTCGCGCCGTCCCTTCACCGACCTCGACGTGCAGATGCTGGAATGGTTCGCCCCGACCGGCAAGCCGATCCACTGCATCCTGACCAAGGCCGACAAGCTCAACCAGAATGAAAAGACCAACGCCCTGCGCCAGGCGCGGAAGATCCTCGACAGCTATGTCGACGAGGAAGGCGAAGGCTTCCCCTTCACGGTGCAGCTGTTCTCGGCGCTCAAGCGCATCGGCATCGAGGAGGCGGATGCCAAGATTCTCGAGCTGCTCGGCCTGGACGGCGACGACGAGGCCGGCACTGCCCCACCGGAAGCCGGCGACGCGCAATAATCCATTGTTAGGACTCATCGGGGAAACCACATGACCATCATCGTTCCTGCCACCTACCCTGCAGCCCGCATGCGCCGCATGCGCCGCGACCCGTTCTCGCGCGCCCTGATGCGCGAAAACGTCGTCACCAGCGCCGACCTGATCTACCCGGTGTTCATCCTCGACGGCGAGAACCAGCGCCAGCAGGTGGCATCGATGCCGGGCGTGGAACGGGTCTCGGTGGACCTGCTGCTGGAGGTGGCCGAGGAATGCGTGGCGCTGGGCATCCCGATGCTGGCGCTGTTCCCGGTGGTCGATGCCTCGCTCAAGACCCATGACGGCGTCGAGGCGACCAATCCGGAAGGCCTGGTGCCGCGCGCCGTGCGCGCGCTGAAGCGCCACTTCCCGGAACTGGGCATCATGACCGACGTCGCCCTCGACCCCTACACCACCCACGGCCAGGACGGCCTGCCGGACGAGAACGGCTACATCGTCAACGAAAAGACCATCGAGATGCTGATTCGCCAGTCGCTCGCCCAGGCCGAGGCCGGCGTGGACGTGGTGGCGCCTTCGGACATGATGGACGGCAGGATCGGCGCGATCCGCGGCGCGCTCGAAGAAAAAGGCCACATCCACACCCGCATCATGGCCTACTCGGCCAAGTATGCCTCGTCGTTCTACGGCCCGTTCCGCGACGCGGTCGGCTCAAGCGCCAACCTGGGCAAGGCGGACAAGAACACCTACCAGATGGACCCGGGCAACAGCGACGAAGCGCTGCGCGAAGTGGCGCTCGACCTGGCCGAAGGCGCCGACATGGTGATGGTCAAGCCGGGCATGCCCTACCTGGACGTGGTGCGCCGCGTGAAGGACGAATTCAAGGTGCCGACCTTTGCCTACCAGGTCAGCGGCGAGTACGCGATGCTGAAGGCGGCCGCGCAGAACGGCTGGCTGGACCATGACAAGGTCATGATGGAATCGATGATGGCCTTCAAGCGCGCCGGCGCGGACGGCGTGCTGACCTATTTTGCGCTGGACGTGGCGCGCAAGCTGAAGGGCTGAGCAAACCCCTGTGACAAAGAAACCGCGCCGAGGCGCGGTTTTTTATTGCTTGGCGCCTCTACCCGCCTAGTAGGCCTCGATGCTCACCGCCACCAACTCCACCGCATCGCCATGGACCTTGTCGTGGTGCTGATGGTCGTGACCCTGCTCGTGGCAATCCGGCCCGCACATCGGCACGACGCGCAGCCGGATCTTGCCGTCCGCCGGCGGCAACTGGCGCAGCTTCTCGCTCAGCGGCAGGCTGTAGGTCAGCGCGCCATGGGCGGCGCGGTGGCCGAACATCATGATGGTGGCCAGGTAGTGCGGGCTGGAAGCGTCCACGTGCGACAGGTCGTCCGGGCCGTTCAGGATCACCATGAAGGCGTCGTGCGACATCTGCGGGAAGTTCAGGGTGACGTTCGCCACCAGCACCTGTCCGCCCGTGAGCGCCGCCTCGACCGTCGCGCCGGGCAGGTGGGCCACCGCGCTGGCCGGCGTGGCTTCGGACACCTCGCGCCGCTGCACGCTTCCGACGACGCGGGCGCGCCTGCCCCGCTGGCCGGCGACGGCGTAGCGGGGAAGCAGCTCTTCGCCGGAGCCGGGCTCGTAGTCGTAGCCGAAGGGCGTCATCCAGGCATAGTCTCCGGCCCGGGTCTGGGTCACCGGCTCGCCCTTGGCATTGACGAAGAACAGCAGCGGGTCGCGCGCCCAGCGGTAGTAGTCGGTGGCCCGTTCCGCCGCGGATTTCTGCTCGTCTGGCAAGTCGGTGCGCAGCTCGTAGCCGGCCGGCAGGAAAGGCAGGCCGAGCTGCATCTGCTTGCGCGTCCACACGTCCCACAGGCGGTCCATGTTGCTGTGGTGGAGGAAAAAAATCGGATCGACCGGCGACAACATGTCGCTCATGAAGCCGCGCGCTTCGACGAAATTGCAGTCGCGCGAACCGACGCAGCGGTGGATCGAATTGTGCGGCCGGGCTTCCAGGATGCCGAAACCGGCGCTGGTGTGGTGGTTCGAGGTCTTGGCGCTGCCGAAGGTGACGAAGTCGGGCGCCGCCAGCGCGGCCTGGATGGTGGCGGGCGAGACCGCATCGGCCGTGGCCAGCGAGAAGCCCGGCTGCTCGCGCCGTATGCCGCGTGCGCCCGGCTGGTCGAAGAACATGCCGCCGCGGGGGTCGAGCACCATGTCGAACATCAGGTCCTGCTCGAAACGGATGCGGCGCGACAGCAGCTGGCCGAGCTGGGAGCGTCCGTTGAAGCCGCTGCCGGGCAGCGACCAGTAGCCGGCGCCGTTGATCACGCCGGTGAGCATGCGCTCGAAGTCCTGGCGGCCGGCCAGGTAGGCCGGGTGGTTGGGGTCGAGCACGTCGTCGAACATGCCGTCGGGCACCTGCTGGTCGACAGTCCAGTCCCAGTACGGCAGGGCGAAAGCCGGGTCGCCGCTCAGCTCGCGGCAGATCTGTTCGAACCAGCCGAGGTAGGCGCGGTGCCAGGGCAGGAACCACCAGTTGCCGTGCGGGCAATCCAGCGTGTGCACGATGGCCTGGCGATACCAGTTGCGCGGATCCTCGGGCGGCAGCGCCAGCATGGCGCGCACGGCCTTGGCGTAGCTCTTGAGCATGCGCTTGCCGTGCGCGCCGGTCGCGTTATAGCGCCGGTAGCGGCGCGGCCGCTCGGCGGCCAGGCAAAGATCGGCGTTCTG
>NZ_JBKBOV010000085.1:0-3991 GCF_046293535.1 Massilia sp.
CCGAACAGGACCGTGAAACGACTTTGCGCCGATGATAGTGCTGCAACCAGTGTGAAAGTAGGTTATCGTCAGGCTAGTTATATGAAAAACCCCACCAGATGATTCTGGTGGGGTTTTTTGCGTTCAGATAGCGAAAAACGGAGCGCATGCCCGTGTGTCGACTCTCTTTTCAGTCTTCGGCCAGCAATTGCCGCACCAGTCGCGCCATCTCTTCGAGCCGGTAGGGCTTGCGCAGCAGTTGTGTGTCCAAGCAGGTCGTCGTCCGCCCCGCCTTCCCCCGGATAGCCCGATGCGAACAGCAGCTTCGCCTGCGGCAGGTAGTGCGCCGTTGCTGCCGCAAGATCCTGGCCGCGCACTTGGCCCGGCATCACCAGGTCGGTGAACACGAGATCGATCGGCAGGCCCTGGCGGATCATGCCCAGCGCGGTCTCGCCGTCCGCCGCTTCGAGCACGCACAAGCCAAGCTTGCGCAGCACCTCGCTACTGGCTTGCCGCCCCGGGGCTTCATCTTCCACCAGCAGTACGGTCCGCAGCGCGGGAGGTAGCGTCGCCGGCGCGACTTCGCCTCCAGCGGCCTGCAGCAGCGGGAAGTACATGCTCACGGTCGTTTCACTGCCGGCCTCGCTCGCCAGGTCGATCTGCCCGCCGCTCTGTTTCACGAAGCCGAAGGCCAGGCTCAATCCCAGGCCGGCACGGCGCTGGCCCGTCTTGGTCGAGTAAAAGGGCTCGAACGCGCCGCAGCGCCTCGTCGCCCATGCCGGCGCCGTTGTCCGCGATGCGCACCCGCAGGTAAGCCGGTGCCTCGCCGGTTCCGGGATCGCCCGGCCAATGCGCCGCGTCGACCGCCACCTCGAGCCGTCCGTCCTTGTCCATGGCTTGCGTGGCGTTCTGCACCAGGTGCAGGACGGTCTTCGGTGGCCGCCACCACCGCTTCGTCGTCGTCGACCACCAGGATGGTTTCGTCGCCGCCCGGCACGCAGGTTTCGCCCGCGGCCTGCATGTGCAGGGCCTCGCCGTCGGCGCGCGGGAGCAGGATCGTGATCGTCGTTCCTGCTCCGGGTCTGCTGTCGATACGGATCTCGCCGCGCTTTGCTTGACGAAATCGTACACCATGCTCATGCCCAGCCCCGTGCCTTCGCCGGGCGCCTTGGTCGTATAGAACGGCTCGAAAATCTTCTCGAGCACTTCCGGCGTCATGCCGCAGCCCGTGTCGGCGATCGACAGGCGCACGTGGCCCGCGGACGCATCGCCGTTGTCGACGCCGATCGTCAGGCGCCCGCTGCCGTCCATCGCGTCGCGCGCATTGATCGCCATGTTGAGGATCGCGTTCTCGAGCTGGTTGCGGTCCACCCCGGCATTCCAGAGGCCCGGCGTGCGGCGCAGGTCGAGCACGATCCGGTCGCCCAGGGCGCGCAGCAGCAGCGACTCCATGTCGGCCAGCAGGCGTTCGAGGTCGGTGGCGACCGGCTGCAGTGGCCGCCGGCGCGCAAACGCCAGTAGTTGCGAGGATAGCTTGGAGCCGCGTTCGACGGCGGCCACCGCGCTGGCCACGCGTGCGCCGAGCACGCTGCCGATTCCGTCCAGTTCCATCAGCTGCAGGTTGCTGGAAATGATCTGCAGGACGTTGTTGAAGTCGTGTGCCACGCCGCTGGCCAGCTGGCCGACCGCTTCCATCTTGTGCGCCTGGCGCAGCGCATCCTCGGCCTTGACCCGCTCGGATACCTCCAGCACGACCTTGCGTTCCAGTGACTGGTTCAGTTCGCGTAGCGCCGCTTCTGCCTGCCGCAGGCTTTCTTTGGTGCGTTTGCGCGATCCAGCGTCGTTCGCCGTTGTCGGTCCGGGTGATCAGGTATTCCGAGTAGCGCAGCGGCTTCGACTCGCTGCCGATGCGGTTTGGGCCGGCCAGGTGCAGGTAGGCCGGGTCGACCCGGCCCAGCAGCAGCTCGGCCGTGACTTCGACGTCCGGCGCGAAGCCCCAGATGCGGCGGTAGGCATCCGACACCACCAGCTTGCCGGTGCTCGGGTACCACTCGAAGGTGCCGCCTCCGCCGGCTTCCTGCGCGACACGCACCCGCTCTTCGGTGAGCGCATGGTCGGTCACGTCGACGCCTTCGACGAAGATGTCCTGGATCCGTCCGTCCGCATCCTTCAGTGGCTGGTAGGCGAAGTCGAGGATGCGGCGTTCCATGCCCTGGCCGTTGCCACGGTCCAGCTGGACCTCGAGCTTGCGGCCGTGATAGGGCTCGCCGCTCGTGTAGACACCGTCGAGCAAATCGTAGATGCCCTGTCCGTCGAGTTCCGGCAGCGCGAGCCGCACCGGCTTGCCGAGGATGGGACGATGCTGCACCAATTTCAGGTAGGCGTCGTTGGCAAGCGCGAACACATGGTCGGCGCCGGAGAGCACCGCCATGAAGCTCGGGGCCTGGCGGAACAGGGTGTTGAGGAAGTCCATGTCACTGGACAGGCGGCGGTTGGCCTGTTCGAGCGTGACGCGCAAGGCGTCCAGGTCGCAATTGAGCTGCTCGAGATGGGTTTCATGGTGTTCCCGCTGCTGCGGTACGTACCCGGTCGGTCGTTTCCAGCACTGTCGCCAGCACTCCGCGCACCACGCCGTGTTCGTCGACCGCCGGACCGTAATAGAGATCGAACCAGATTTCCTCCGGCACGCCATGGCGGCCGAGGACGAAGCGGGCGTCGCGAAAGACCCGCTCTTCGCCGGCGAAATAGGCAGCGAAGACTTCCTCGTTGAAGCCGCGGGCTTCCGGCCAGGCGTCCAGCACCGATGTGCCGAGGACGTGCGGATGCTTGCCGCCGCACACCCGGGCGTAGCCGTCGTTGTAGAGGAGGGTGCGGTCCTCGCCCCAAATCGGGGCCATGCTGGCGGGCGAGCGCAGGACGACGTCGGTCAGCGTGCGCAGGACGGCAGGTCAACTGTCGACAGGGCCGAGCGCAGTCGCGTTCCATTCCCGTGTTCGAATCAGCTCGGCCGCTTCGGAACGCGAGGCAGGCCAGACGATCTTGCTCATCACTGCCTCATCTGGTCGTAGGCGGAGCTCGCCAGGGCTGGAGTGCGGGCAACGTGTCCACATTAGCGTCGCAGTAACACTGGCAACCGCAGCTTTAGTGTCTTATTTGCATGCTTACGCCATGCTCAGGCAGCGCGCAGGCTTCCGTTCAGGCGCAGTTCCAGCTTGTTCCAGAAGCGATCATGGACTGGAAGCAGCAGGACGTTGCAGATCGGCTCGAGAATGGCGGCCATGCCGCCGAAGGCGAGCGAGCCCGTGGCGACATACATCACCGCAAAGGCCACGCCCATGTGGAGCGCGGTCTGGCTGAGTTTCTCCGCAGCGATGCGCAGGTAACGCTCGCGTTCGTTCAGGGCGCGGGCGCGGATCGCAGCCCATGCCTTCTCGTGCAGGGGGAGGAGCAGTACGTTGATGATGGGTTCGATGACGATTGCCAGTCCGCCGAAGACGACCGAACCCGTGACCGCATAGGCAATCACGAAGGCGATTGTCATATGGGCGATGACCTGGCTGGTTTTCTTGGCGGCGATGACCATGTTGACTGTTCCTATGCTTCGTTAACACTGCTGTATTGCAAATGATAGCGATTCTCATTCATAGTTAAAAGCAAATTTAATTGAAGAGGTTGATAGACTGGGGCTATGGTAGGCGATGGTGGGAGTGTGGTTTGTTCGCTCTGAGCCTACTTGCGCCGCATACGGGCATTTGATATAGTCTCGTTTCTTCAGCGCACATCGCAGCTTTCAAAGCAGCGACAGCGAAAGAAGAAAAGAGGGGCTTGACGATAAACGCAGAACACCGCATAATCTCGCTTCTCTGCTGCTGACGAACACAACGCTTCGTGGCGATAGCAGAACAGAACAACGGTTCTTTAACAATCAACAGTCGATAAGTGTGGGCGTTTGATGAAGGTGCCGCTGGCTTCGGTCAGTGATTACTTAAATTATCAAATGTTCACAAAAAAG
>NZ_JBKBOV010000086.1:0-3343 GCF_046293535.1 Massilia sp.
TGCCGATGCCCGGATTATGCCGATGTGGCTGTGTAAGGTATTGTTTCTGGAGGGGACCGCTGCGAAGGGGTTGGCATAATCAGAGGGCTTCGAGGAAGGCGAGGAGTTTGTCGGTCGGCCGGAAGCGGCCGGGTTTCGTGGTGATCGGGGCTGTCCTTTCGAGGGCCTGTTCCTTGATCTGCAGATCCGCGTGCAGGTAGATCTGGGTCGTCTCAACCTGTTCGTGTCCGAGCCAGAGCGCGATCACCGAGGTGTCGATGCCGGCCTGCAGCAGGCGCATGGCTGCGGAATGCCGCAGCACATGCATGGTCACCCGCTTGCGCGCGAGGGACGGGCACCGGACGGTCGAATCCTTGACGTATCCGGCCAGCCGACGCTCAACCGCATCGCGGCTGAGAGCGCGTCCGGTGCGTGTCGGGAACAGCGGGTCTGCTGGCTGACCGGCCCGCTCGGCCAGCCAGACCCGCATCACGGCAACAGTGCCGGATGTGAGCGGCGTGATCCGCTGCTTTCGCCCCTTGCCGGTGCAGCTGACATGCGCACCGGCTCCGAGATGGACGTCGGCGCAGTTGAGCCCGATCAGTTCGGAGGCCCGAAGGCCGGTCTGGACGGCGAGGCCGAACAGCGCCGTGTCGCGCCGCCCGGTCCATGTCGCCCGATCCGGCGCTGCCAGCAGGGCATCGATCTCTGCCTCGGTCAGCCAGGTCACGAGCCGCCGCTCGAAGCGCTTCGGCGGAATGGCCAGCACCCGTTCGATGGTGGCGGCCTGTTCGGGATGGCGCAGGGCGGCATAGCGGAAGAGGGACCGGATCGCCGCCAGTCGGGCGTTGCGGGTGCGCACGCCATTCTGTCGTTCGTGCTCCAGATGGTCGAGGAAGGCGCCGATCAGGGGCGCATCGAGATCGTCGATGTCGAGCTTTCCCGGCGCCTTGCCGTGCCGCTCCGACGCGAAGACCAGCAGCAGCCGCAACGTATCGCGATAGGCCTGAACCGTGTTCGGGCTGACCTGGCGCTGGCGGAGGAGGCGATCGGTGAAGAACGCCTGCAGGGTCGTGGCCAGCGCACTCATGCGTCGCCCGCCAGGTGGCGCTCGAGCCTTTCGCCTGCCAGTGCCAGCAGTTCCGGTGCCGCCGACAGGTACCAGTAGGTGTCGCCGGGATCGGCATGGCCGAGGTAGGTGGACAGGATCGCGAGGCGGGAGCCGGGGTCGCCCGTCCGGTAATCGTCTACGATGGTGCTGACGGCGAAGCTGTGCCGCAGATCGTGGATCCGGGGCCGGCATGTCGCCGAGCGCGGAGCGATGCCGCAATGATGCAGCAGCTTGTGGAATATCTCTTGCACGCCCTTGTAGATCAGCCGCTTGCCTCGCGCACTGATCAGCAAGGTCGGCATATCGGCTGGACGAGGTCGATCGTCGCGGCGCAGATAGTTGTCCAGCGCTGCGACGGTGCTCGGGTGCAGCGGCAAGGCGCGCGCTTTTCCGAACTTGCCATGCCGGATCGTCACCAGGCCGCTGCCCGCGTCGAAGTCGTCGCGGTCAAGGCTGATCGCCTCTCCGATCCGCATGCCGGTCGCCGCCAGAAGGCCGATCAAGGTCCGGTAGGTTGCCTGCACATGCGATCCCCGCAGGATCGTGGTGGCTTGCATCAGCGCCGCAATCTGCTGCGGCGTATAGAGATACGGCGTCGCGCGGCGGACTTGCGCAGGCAGAAGATCTTTGGGCGGCACCTCGGTTCTTGGGTCGAGGGTTTGCAGGTGCCGGGCGAAGAGACGAACCTCGGCCAGGCGCCGCGAGGTCCATATCGCGGCAGCACCCGAAGGCCGGGTTGCCCAGGACAGCGCCGTTTCGGTCCGGATATGGGTCTCGCCGCGATCCTCGGCGAAGGCAACAAACTGGCCGAGAAGCCGCTCGGCCTTGTCCAGCTTGTAACCGAGGGCGCGCCGCAGGGTCAGATAATCGGCAAGGGCATTGCGCAGGGGGCTCATAGCGCGCCCTCCGGCCAGGGGCGCGCGATCAGGCGCAGGGTATCGCGGTCGACCTTGGCGTAGATCGCCGTGGTCTCGATACGACGATGACGCAGGAGCTGTCCGATTTCCGGCAAGGATGCGCCGGCGCGCAAAAGCTCGGTTGCCGCCGTATGGCGCAGGCGATGCGCATGAACGCGCCCAAGGTCCGCGCGTCGGGCAGCATCCGCCACGATGCCACTCACACGGCTCGCGCCGAGTGCGTGATGGGGCGCGAAGTGCCGCACGAACACGGTCCGCCCCAGAGCGTCAGACGGTCGGGCGCTTGTCAGGTATTCGGCTACCAGGTGCCCGACATCGGCCGGAAGGGGCAGCTGTTCGTGACAATTGCCCTTGCCGCGCACGCGGATTGTGCCCACGCGCCAGTCGATGTCGTCGAGCCCGAGCCCGGCGACTTCGCCGCGCCGAAGGCCGAGCCGGACCAGCAGGGTCAGGATCGCCAGATCGCGGCAACCGACCGCGGTGTTGGCATCGCAGGCCGCGAGCAGACGCCGCACCTGATCGGGCTCGAGCCCCCTGGGCAATCCCGCCAGCCTGCGGCGGGCGACCGTCGGCACGGCGTGCACGAGCGAGCGTTCCGTGACGCCGCCCAGATGCAGGAAGCCGAGGAACGACCGCAGCGCCGTGACCGTCAGCTTTGCCACGCCGCTGTTCAGACGCGGGCACCACGCCACTACAAAGGAGGTGACATCGGCCGGGGTCAGGCCCCCGAGATCAAGCTGCCCCGCCGACATCCTGCGGTCAAGGAACGGGCGCAGGCAATCGATGTACCGACCGGCCGTCACCGTCGCCAGACCGCGTTCCGTGGTCAGGAACTGCCGGTACCGGTGCAGGATTGTCCGGGCGGGGTCGTCCTCCACCGGGATTTCGGCCGCGGGCCCCAGCCCCAGCCCGCGCAAATGGTCGAGAATGGGACCCAGTGCCTTGCGCGTCTTCAGTTTGCGCACACCAGCGGCACGGCGTTCAGCCATGAACCGATCGACCTGCGCCATGGATAAATCGCCCATCGCGAGCTCTTGGCCCTGCAGCCAGCCGATCAGGTCGTTGAGCAACCTGCGCTGCTTCCAGATCGTGGAGGACGCGTACCCCTGCTGCCGCAGATCCTCCTCAAGGCTTTTGGAAAGGGCCGTGACCGGGTTCTTCCGCCGTTTCTTCTTCGGTTCGAACACCATGATATCTCCTCGTTTCGAAGTGAAAGAGGAGACGTTACCAGCCTGCAGCCCCTAGGATTATGCCGAACCCTACGCAGCAGACTTCAAGGTATTCAGGCGCTTACACAGCCACATCGGCATAATCCGGGCATCGGCATAATGGGCCT
>NZ_JBKBOV010000087.1:0-3117 GCF_046293535.1 Massilia sp.
TGCCCTCGGCATTGAACGTGATCAGCCCGTGAGCCTCGTTGACCACCGACACAGGCTCGCCTGCCTCGATCCGCACGTACCAGTCGGCCACCCGCATCGTCCGTCCGGCAAACTCGGGCGCCGCGCCTGCGTCCTTGATCAGCGCGACATAAAGCGAGTGCGGCAGCGGATGCACGCCGCCGCCGGCGCCGAGCAGGAACACATACGACGCATGCTCAGCGCTCGACGACACCGCGCGCCGCCCTCTCATTCAGTCAGCCAGGACCGGACGGTCTCGCTGCTGGGCGCGCCGCCTTGATGGACCAGCCTGCCGTCGACCACAACGCCGGGAACCGACAACACCCGGTAGCCGACGATGCGCACGGGATCCGACACCTTCTCCAGTCTGGCGTCGATGCCCTGCTCGCGCAGGGTGTCCTCGATCACCCGAAAAGTCTTGCGGCAGGCCGGGCAATCGAAGCCGAGCACCTCGATATGGCAGCTCATTTGCGCCGCAGCACGCCCGTCAGTTGCGTGCCTGGCGCCAGGGTGTTGAACACGGTGCCATATTTCTGCACGTTCTCGTGCAGCAGCTCCAGGCGCCGGTCGGATTCGTCGCTGTCCACCAGGATTTCATAGCGGATGCTTTCCATTTTCGGCGGCGCATCCTGGCGCACGCCGGTAACCCGCACTTCCACGCCGCGCAGCGAGAAATTGAGCATCGGCGCAACCCTTTCCATGCCCTTGATGATGCAGGCTGACAGGGCGGCGAGCAGCAGTTCGGCCGGGTTGAAGGCATCGTTGCGGTTTTGTACATCGGTATCGAGGGTGACTTCCGCTTCCTTGCAGTATGCGATGCTACCGTGCGCATCCACCCGTTCGGTCTCTACCTGATAGATGCGTTTTTTTGGGTCCATGAACATGCGCTCCTAGGACAGTCTGCCGAAACCCGGCTTCGCCCTAAAGGGCGTATTCCGCGTCATAGGGCGCATCGCCCTCGACCACCGGCAGGGTGAAAGCCCGGTCCCACACGCCCCAGCCGCCGTTCAGCACGCGGACGTCCTTGTAGCCCAGCGATTTCATCTGCAGCCAGCCCAGGCTCATGCGGAAGCCGTCGTGGCAATACACGTACACGGTCTTGTCCTTGGGCACGTCCTGGTAGTACTCGGCCAGCCTGCCTTCGCTGAACCATTTCTGGGTCTGGCCGTCGGTCGCATCCAGGCTCACGATGTTGATCGCACCGGGGATATGGCCGCCCTGCACCGCATGGCGGATGACCTTGCCCGTGTACATGTCCTTGGGACGCGCATCCACCAGCACCACGTTCGGGTTGCGACTGGACACGACGTCGTCATAGACCTGGGTCCATTCCACGGACAGCTTCGGGTTGGCTGGCTTGAGGGTGACCTTGCCGGGTTTGACCTTGGGTGCTTCCTTGGTCAATTCGTTGAAGCCGGTCCACTCCAGCGCACCGCCGTCGAGGATCTTCACTCGCTTCATGTCGTAGCCATACAGATCCAGCAGGAAATACAGCCGCGCCGCCAGGGCCGAACGCGAGTCGTCGTACAGCACGAGGGTCGAGTCGTTGTTCACGCCCCAGCGGCGCAGCGTGGCCTGGAAAACGTCCTTGCTCGGGAACAGCATGATCGAGCGGCCGGCGTTATCGCCCAGATCCCTGAAGCGCTGCACCTGCACCGCGCCGGGGATGTGTCCCACGGTGTGATAGCGATGCGGGTGATAGCGCACTTCGAGGATCACCAGCTTGGGGTTCTTTGCCTTTTCCGCTGCCAGCCAGTCGGCGTCGACCATGAAGCCGGGCTTGTCTGCCGCACGCAGCGGTTGGTAGGCCAGCGCCAGCAGCACGATGAGAAAGGTCGTCCAGACTCGAAATTGTAGTTTCATGTTCAGCCTCTTTGCGGTTATCGATTGTGATTCAGATGTCTGTGAAATTACACGCGGGATCGCGGTGTCCGGCTGATATTGTATGCACGCGCTCAGTATTCGCCATGACAAAAACAGGCGATCCCGAAAGAGGCTTTTCAAGCAAGAAGATGCCGGGATTCATTTGCCTTCCAGCATCAGATAAGTGCGGCTGATATTGACGCGGTGCCAACTGCCATAATGCTTGAGATGCATGAATTCCGGCATGTCGGCGTGGTTCTGGATGACCTCGGCGAGCGGTTCCATCTCGGCAGCGGCCTTGCCGACTGTGTCGACCAGGAATTCGTAGTAGCGCCCCGTGTCCCGCTCGGCCTTGGCGAGATCGCCCGGCTCGCCATGACCGGGAATCACGGTCATGTGATCGGGACTCAGCGCCTTCATGCGCCTGAAGGCCGCCAGACCGTTCGCCGGACTCGACCAGTCGTGCACGCCCATGATGCGGTCGAAATAGGCCATGTCGCCAGTGATCGCGGTACGCAAGCGCGGGATCCAGACCATCGAATCGCCGGGGAAATGCGCGTCAGTGCGCATCAGCTGCAGGACTTCGCCGCCCAGTTCGAGGGCGGCCGACTCGCCCGGCAGGGGCGCGTCGGCATAGGCTGGCAGCGTGCCGGCATAGCGATCCCCAAGGATGCGTTCGAGGCGTTCCAGGTGCTGGGCGGCGAACCCTCTCTGGGTCTCCACGGTGGCGGCGAAGGCGATGATCGTGGCGCCACGCTGCTTGAAGTAATGATTGCCCAGCCAGCGGTGGTCCTGGCTGCCGGTGTTGATCACCCAGCGTACCGGTTGCCGGGTCACTGCCCGGATCGCCGACTCGATCGTCTCCGCCCCCAGCATGCTCGCGCCCGAATCGACGAGGACGACCCCCGCGCCCGTGACAATGAAGGCCAGATTGTTGTTCAGCGCCTGGTTGTCGTAGGTGCGTTCCTAAGTGGGGCCAGTGATGACATAGACGTTGTCGATCACCTGCCGCGCCTGGGGTACGTAAGGTGCAGCCAGCAGCGGTGCCGCCACAACCGACAGGAAGAACAGGACGAGACGCAATGCGACTTTCATGGGTGACCGGGATGTGGAAATGAAACCTCTGCATAACCCCAGACAAATTCGCGCCGGCTTGATATAACAGGCTCATCGACGAACCACGATTGAATCCTGTCATGCTCGCCCGTCTGCAACCGCAAAAATCCTTTGGTGACG
>NZ_JBKBOV010000088.1:0-2979 GCF_046293535.1 Massilia sp.
CGTCCATCGCCGGCGTGTTGCCGACGATGATGAAGAAATCGCCGCGTGCGGTGCCGGGTTCGGCCATTGCCATGGAGATGGCGCCATCGACATGGCTGAGCCCGGTCTTGCTGGTCGGCTCATGCGCGATCGGCGGCAGTGTGCGCTTCGGATCGTTTTGGGTGCCGAACTGGATGAAGCCGTAGCGCGGTTCCGCCTGCACCTTCACGGTGCGGTAGAAAACCGTCCCGTCCAGCCGCTTTCCATCGACATATTTGAGGAAGTTGGCGGCGGTCACCGGCGCCTTCTCCGTTTCGATTTCGAGCACGATCGGGCCAGCGGCGGTCGAGAGCGTGACGATCGTGGTCGCTGCCTTTGCCGGAGCAGGGGGCGTAGCGCTGGTGGTGGCCGGTGCAGCCGCAGGAACATCCTGCGCGGCGACGCCGGTGGGAAGGAGGAGCGCGGCGGCGAGGGCGATCATCCGCATCAGCCGACCTTCGCCACCAGCAGCGGCATGTTGTCCGCCTGACTGCCGGACAATTGGATCGTGTAGCGACCGGGCTTCAACGTATAATCCACCATCTTGCGAATTCCCGTGCATTTGGGGCCATGACCATGCGCGCTGGAGGAGAGCGCACGCCCCTTGTCGACCAGATCGACCCATGCGCGTCCACCCAGTGCCACGCGGTAATTGCCTGCTTCCTGCACGGTCAGCGTCAGCGTTCCGGCATGGCCGCCGTTTTCCTTCGGCACGGGTGCCAGTGTGACGAGATTCGCCGGATGAAGCGCGACCAGCAGCGCCTGGCCGGGCGTCACCGATGCGCCGCCGCCGGCCTTGATCCCTGCCGCGACGGGCGTCTGCTTCGACCAGGCGGCAAGCTCTGCCGGGATCGCGACCCGGACATTCGCGCAGGAAGGATCGTCAGGGGCCTCCTGCGCAACGGCGGGGGAGGCGGCCAGCAGGAGGCCGGCGACGGAAGCACGGATCACGCAAGGTTCCTTTCTTGCTCATTCGTATCGCCCTTCAACGTTCAAGGCGACAGATGGGAGCAAGGACACGGACCATTTGCCATGCCAAGGGCGCGGCCCGTCCCCTGCCGGGGCAGGGGACGGTCGCTGACCCGCGCGCCCGGTCAGGCGCGGGTCGGGATCTTCTCGAACGGGACGTCCTTGTCGACGCGCACGTCGCCGGGCAGGCCAAGGACGCGCTCGGCGATGATGTTGCGCAGGATTTCGTCCGTCCCGCCCTCGATTCGGGTGGCCGGGCTGCGCATCAGCGTCGCCTGGAAGCGTGCCGCATGCGCCGCCTGTGCGGGATCGGTCAGCACGCCGGCCTCGCCCTGAAGGTCGATCGCGAAGGTCGCGATATCCTGGCTCGTCGCGCCGGCGACCAGCTTGCCGATCGAATTCTCCGGGCCTGGCTCCTGTCCCTTCGACAAGGCGGTCAGCGCGCGCATCGAGGTGTATTTCAGGCCGCTGGCCTTGGTGGCCCAATCGGCGAGGCGCGAGCGGATCGACGGATCATCGACCAGCCGGCCGCCGTCGCGACCCGGCGCGCGGACGGCATAATCGAGCAGCGTCTCGAAGCCGGTCGACATGCCCGAGCCGATCGACAGACGCTCGTTCATCAAGGTGGTCAGCGACACCGTCCAGCCCTGACCAACGCCGCCCAGCCGCTGGCTGTCGGGGACGCGCAGGTCGGTGAAGAACACCTCGTTGAAGCCCGACTGGCCGTGGGCCTGAAGAATCGGGCGGACTTCGATGCCGGGCGAGCGCATGTCGACCCAGAACATCGTCAGCCCCTTGTGCTTGGCGACGCTGGGATCGGTGCGGGTCAGCAGGATGCCATATTGCGAGATATGCGCGCCGGAGGTCCAGATCTTGGACCCGTTGATGACCCATTCGTCACCATCCTTGACCGCGCGGGTGCGAAGGCCCGCGAGGTCCGAGCCGGCCGACGGTTCGGAGAACATCTGGCACCAGATGTCCTCACCGGCGGCGAGCGGCGGCAGCAGCGCCTGCTTGTCCTCCTCACGCCCCCACGCCATCACCGTCGGGCCGCACATGCCCTGACCGATGATGAAGGTGAAGGAGAGGGTGGCATAGACGCCTTCCTCCTGGTTCCAGATCACCCGCTGCATCGGCGTCGCGCCGCGCCCGCCATATTCCTTTGGCCAGTGAAGGCACGCCCAGCCGGCGTCATATTTCTTCTTCTGCCACGCCTTGCTCTCGGCCAGCATGTCGAAATCGGCGATGTCGCCGGCGGTGCCGTGCCCCGATCCCGAAAGGATCGGGTACAGGTGCTTGGGGGCATTGGCATCAATCCACGCGCGAGCCTCGGCGCGGAAGGCGGCTTCTTCGGGAGTGTCGTCGAAGTTCATGGCACGGGGCCTCCGGTCTTGTCCGTTACGTGGCTCAGGCGGCGATCGGCTGGTTGGCGGCAGCCAGGCAGCTGACGAGCTTCTCTTCCCAGTCGGGCTGGCTGCCGAGCGCGAGCGCGAGGTGGTTCGCGCGCCGGTAGTAGAGGTGGCAATCCATCTGCCACGTAAAGCCCATGCCGCCGTGCACCTGGATGTTGTTCTTCGCGCAATGGCGGAAGGCGTTGGTAGCCGAAACGCGCGCCGTCGCTGCCGCGCGCGGCAGTTCGGCCGCCCCAGTAGAAAGCGCCCAGGCACCGTAATAAGCGTTCGACCGGGCGAGCGTTGCGGAGACGTACATGTCGGCCAGCATGTGCTTGATGGCCTGGAAGCTGCCGATCTGGCGCCCGAAGGCCATCCGCTCCAGCGCATAGTCGCGGCCCATTTCGAGCGCGCGGTCCGCGCCGCCAATCTGCTCGAACGCCACCAGCACCGCCGCGCGGTCGAGCAGCGTCTGATATTGCGACCAGCCCTCGCCCGGCTCGCCCAGCCGCTCGGCCGCTGCGCTGTTGAAGGTCAGTTCGGCTTGGGCACGCGTGGGATCGATCGTGTCGAGCGCGCGCCGTTCGACCGCCTTCTGCGC
>NZ_JBKBOV010000089.1:0-2790 GCF_046293535.1 Massilia sp.
CAAAGCTCGCCGCCGGCAGCGCGGCGATTGTGGGAGGAGGCGCAACGGCGCTTACAGGCGGCTTCGCCGCCCCTGTGGCCGCGATCGGAATAGGTGCGGCCGGAATACTCGGCTGCATTGTAAGCGGTGCGCGGCCCCCACCTTGTCAGTGGCTTGACTTGAACGCCCAGGGCAGGAGTTCGTCGATGCGGGCCTTTGGGTGGCCGGCGGCGATCGCCTCCAAGGTGGCCTTGAGATAGGCCTGGGGCTCGACGCCGTTGAGCCTGGCGGTCTCGATCAGGGATGCGATGCGACCCCAGGTGCGGCCGCCTTCGTCGTGGCCGGCGAATAACGCGTTCTTTCTCGTAAGAGCGACCGGCCTGATGCGGTTTTCGACGGCATTGGAGTCGATCTCGATGCGGCCATCGGCGAGGAACAGCCGCAGGCCATCCCAGTGGTTGGCGATATAGGCCAGCTTCTCGCCCAGGCGCGAGCGGGCGGAGACGCGGCCGCGCTTTTTCCGGAGCCAGGTGCCGAAGGCCTCTACCAGCGGTGCCGAGCGGGTCTGGCGGACGGCGAGGCGCTGCGCGGCCGGCTGACCGCGGATCTCCGTCTCGATCTCGTAGAGGGCCGCGATTCGCGCCAGCCCCTCGCCCGCGATCGGCGAGCCGCTGGCGTCGAACGCCTCCTTCAGCTTGCGCCGCGCATGCGCCCAGCAATAGGCCAGCTGCAGCGCCCCGCCATCGCGCCCGGGAGCGGTGAGCCGGTTATAGCCCGCATAGCCGTCCACCTGCAGGATGCCGCGGAAGCCCTCGAGGATCTCTTCCGCATGGCATCCGCCGCGACCATCGGCATAGAAGTACACCACGCCGGGCGGGTCGGTGCCGCCCCAGGCACGGTCGTCGCGCGCCAGCGCCCAGAGATACCCCGTCTTCGTCCTGCCGCGTCCAGGGTCCAGCACCGGCAGCCTGGTCTCGTCCATGAACAGCTTGCCCGAGGCCTTCAGGTGCGCCGCCAGCCGGTCGACCACCGGCGCCAGGTGGAACGCCGCCCGGCCGGTCCAGCCGGCCAGGGTGGAACGGTCCAGCGCGATCCCGGAGCGCCCGAAGATCCCCACCTGCCGGTACAGCGGCGTGTGATCGCAGTACTTGCCCACCAGCACATGCGCCACCAGCCCCTCGGTCGGCAGGCCGCCCTCCACCAGATGCGCCGGCGCCCGCGCCTGCACTATGCCCTGCCCGCAGGTCTTGCAGGCATAGCGCGGGCGGATCGTGGCGATCACCCGGAACTGCGCCGGGACCACGTCCAGCCGCTCGCTGCGATCCTCGCCGATCTTCTCCATCTCGCCACAGCCGCAGGGACAGGCCCGGCTCTCCGGCTCGATCACCTGTTCGATGCGCGGCAGCTCCGCCGGCAATCGGCCAAGGTTGCGCCGCGGGGCTTTCGGCCTGCTGCGCGATGGCCTGGTCTCGACCGCCGTCTCGGCCTCCACGACCGCGGTCTCCAGGTCCTCAAACAGCAGCTCGCGCTGGTCGGGGTCGAAGCGTTCCGCCTTCCGGCCGTACAGCGCCTGCTGGAACTCCCTGACCAGATGCTCCAGCCGGGCGTTCAGCGCACGGAGTTCGGCATTGTCTTCCTGCAGGTCGGCTTGCCGCGCGCGCAGGGCATCGCGGTCGGCCAGCACCGCATCGCATTCGGCCCGGGCGGCCTCCAGCGCACCCTGCTGTGCTATCAGCAGTTCCCGCACCGCGCCGGGCAGTGCCGCCAGATCCACGCTTTCAAGCTCGCCGGTCATGCCCGCAGGATACCCTGCTCCATTCCGCCAGGCAGGCTTGCGCAGCACGGTGAGTCATTCCGCCGCAGCCGGCCGGCGGACCCGCTGCGCTCGCATCCGGCGCCAGTCCAGCCCCTCGAACAGGGCCTCGAACTGCGCCCGCGACAGCCGCATCACGCCCTCGCGCACCGCGGGCCAGGCGAAGCGGCCCTGCTCCAGCCGCTTGTAGGCAAGGACCAGCCCGCTGCCGTCCCAGACAAGCAGCTTCAGCCTGTCGCCGCGACGGCAGCGAAACACCACGATCACGCCGGAATGCGGGTCCAGGCCAAGCTCGTGCTCGGCAAGCGCCGCCAGGCCGTCATGACCCTTGCGGAAGTCCACCGGCTTGAGCGCGATCACCACCCGGACAGCTTGCGCAGCGACGATCACAGCGCGCGGGCCAGCGCCGCCGCGACCGCCGCGATGCGGCCCGCCGCGCTGTCCGCCGGCAGGCGTACCAGGACCCCGCCGGCCACGATCTCCACCGCCGCGGCATCAGGCCCTGGGGGCTCGTCCAGCAGCAACGGGACAAACGCCGGTGAACCCTTGTCCCCCGAAAGAACAAGCCGACCTTCCCGCGCCGCCCGGCGCCACGCCGTCAGATGCTGCGGCGCAAGGCCATGCCGGCGCGCCACATCGCCTACCCGCGTGCCCGGCTGAAGGCTCTCCGCCACGATCCGTGCCTTGACCTCCTCGGGCCAGGAGCGACGGCCGGTCGGCCCAGACAGCACCTCAAGCCGCGATACACCGCCCAGCGGCGCGTCCAACATCGGTTGCACTGTTTGTTGCAAGGCTCCCCTCCATCGTTCTACCAAACGATGGCAAAGCCCAACCTGCATGGAAACCCATCAAATCAATGGGGCCTCCGCACCGCTTACGCTGCATTGGCGGCGCCGCATTTGGTTGGATCGTCGCCGGCGAGGTGATGCCCGAGGTCTATACCGTCAATATCCCGTTGATTGACGGCTCTGGGGACGCTCTGCGACCGCAGCCCGAAA
>NZ_JBKBOV010000090.1:0-2109 GCF_046293535.1 Massilia sp.
GCCGCAGCCACCGCGAGCACGGCGCCGGCGCCGGCCGCCGCGCCATCGGCAGCGCCGACGCCGGCGCCGGCCGCGCCCGTCCCGGCTGCCCCAAGCGCTCCCGCCGCTCCCACCGCCCCGAATGCGAACAATGCAAGCAATGCAAGCAACATCGGCACCGCCAGCAACTAAGCCCGCGCCGGTCGTCACCCCGACCATCCTGCGCCGCGTCACCGTGATGCTGTACGAAGCGCTGCTCCTGTTCTCGGTCGAGATGCTGGCGATCGCGGTCTACATGCTGGTCACGCTGAACAGCCAGCATCCTGTCGCCAAGGAAGGCATGAAGGCCTGGCTGTTCCTGGTGACGGCGGCCTACTTCATCTGGTGCTGGGTCAACACCGGACACACGCTGGCCATGAAAACCTGGCGCATCAAGGTGGTCAAGCTCGGCCACCGCCAGCTCCCGTTCAGGACGGCCGCCTTGCGCTTCCTGCTGGCCTGGGGCTGGTTTGCCCCGGCCCTGCTGGTGTGCTGGGCCTTCGGGCTGCATGGCAAGGGGCAGATCGCGACCGCCCTGCTGCTCGGGATCGTCGCCTGGGCGATGACGGCGCTGTTCGACAAGGACCGGCAATTCCTGCACGACCGTCTGGCCGGCACCCGTCTGATCGCGCTACCCAAGCCGACGCGCTAGGCCGGCTCAGGATTGCTGCGCGGAATTCGAACGCGGCGAGAAACGAAACAGCGGAATAATCGAAGGCTTCCACTGAACCTTGGAGCGAGGTAAACCATGAAGCTTTCGAACATCCGCGTCGTGATCATGGGCGCATCGAGCGGCATCGGCGCCGCGACCGCCGTCGCTTTTGCCCGCGAGGGCGCGCAACTGGTGCTGGGCGCGCGCGGCAAGGAAGGCCTCGACGACGTCGTGCAGCGCTGCCGCCAGGCCGGCGCCAGGGCCGAAGCGCTGGTCGTGGACGCCATCGACGCCGATGCCGTCGCGGCTTTCGCGCGGGAGGCCCGCGAGATCCTGGGCCGGATCGACCTGTGGTTCAGCAACGTCGGCGCCGGCGTGGTCGGCAAGTATGCCGAGGTGCCCATGAGCGACCACCGGCGCATCATCGAGACCAACCTCCTCACCCACATGAACGACGCCCACGCGGTGATGCCGATCTTCCTCGAGCAGGACCACGGCATCTGGGTCAACATGATCTCGGCCGGCGGCTTCGTCTCCACGCCCTATTCTGCCGCCTACTCGGCCAGCAAGTACGGCCTGCGCGGCTTCAGCGAGGCCTTGCGCGCCGAACTGGTCAAGCGCCCCCACATCCACGTGTGCGACCTGTATCCCACCTTCGTGGATACGCCGGGCATGCGCCACGCAGCCAACTATACCGGCGCCAGGCTATCCATCCCGCCGGGCGCGCTCACCCCGGAAAAGGTCGCCGCTGCCGTGGTCGACCTGGCGCGGCATCCGCGCGACTCCAGGGCGGTTGGCGCACCGGTGTCCCTGTTCAGGCTGAGCCACCTGCTTGCACCCAACCTGATCGCCTCGGGCATGAATCGCTTCCTGGATGGATGGGCGCAGCGCGGGGAGCGCGCGGCGGATACGGTCGGGACGCTGTATGCGCCGCAGCACGGCGCCAGCGGCGTGCACAGCGGCGAACGGCGGCGCGAACAGACGGGCAACAAGGCGCTGGCGCTGGGCGCGGCGGCGCTGCTGGCGACGGTCGGGGTGCAGCTGTGGCGGCGGCGTGGTGGGTAAAAGACTATGGCTGCGCTGCCAAACTTGAATCCCGGCCTTTGCCGGGATGACGTCTCGCGCGGTGTGGGCTTGAAAACCGTCGTTCCGGCGAAGGCCCACTGCTGTCCGGGATAATCGCTAACTCTACATTAATGGGGGTTTAGGGAAACGGCGGCGGTGTAAGCGTATCCAACAAGCAAACTTTGAGCACCTAACTCGTCGTACGCGCCACTGGCGCCTACGACTTCCGGCGAAGGCCGGAACCCAACCCTGTTGCGGGCCGCTATCGCAGGCCAGGATATTTCACCCAAAATTGGGTTCCCGCCTACGCGGGAACGACGATTTCCGGCTAGATGAAATTATCCCGGACAGCAGTGGGCGAAGGCCGGAACCCA
>NZ_JBKBOV010000091.1:0-1696 GCF_046293535.1 Massilia sp.
TCGCTCAGGCCGGCTGGGGCATCCTCTTGTACCTGCGGCAGGAGGGGCGGGGAATCGGCCTCGTCAACAAGCTGCGCGCCTATGCGCTGCAGGATCAGGGCTTCGACACGGTCGACGCCAACACCCGCCTCGGCTTCGCGATTGACGCGCGCGATTTCGGCGTTGCGGCGCGGATGCTCGACCTGCTCGGCCAGCGCGACATCCGGCTGCTGACCAACAACCCCGGCAAGGTGCAGGGGCTGGAGGCGCATGGCATCAATGTGGTGGAGCGGGTGCCGCATTTCCTGCCGACCAACCCGCACAACGAACATTACCTCGCCACCAAGCGCGACCGGACTGGCCACCAGCTCTGACCGATACGGCGTAGGCGCGCCGCGGTGCTGGCGGGCTTACGCGCTCGCCGGCAGGCCGAGCACACGGCGGACGCCCTCGAAATCGTGCGCGATCGTGTGGACGCCAATCTTGCGCAGCCGCTCGTCATGCCCAAGCGCGCAATGGCTGCCGGCGCACAGGCCAATCACATGTGCACCGCTGGCGACCGCGCCGGTCGCGCCAACGGGCGAATCCTCCAGGATCACGCAGCGTTCGATCGGCACGCCCAGCTGCGCCGCGCCATGCAAATACAGGTCGGGCGCCGGCTTGCCGCGGGCGACATGCTCTCCGCCGGAATATAGATGATCGCCGAACACATCCTCCAGCCCCAGGTGGCGCAGGTGCGTGCTGATCCACCGTGTCGAGCTGGACGAGACGACCGCCTTGGGCAGGTCGGCCGGCAGCGATCGAACAAAGGCAACCGCCCCGACGACCTCTTCGACGCCTTCCAGCAGGACGCGCTCATTCTCGGCCAGGCGCGCCTCGTTCCAATTGCCGGGCAGCGGGCCGCCGATGAAATCCTCCACACGGTTGAGGAAGTCCTGGCCGGCCAGCCCCATGAAGCGGGCCATCGATTCCTCCGGCGTGATCGGATGGCCGTTTGCGGACAGAAAATCGGCGATATGCTTGTTGCCGAGAAACTCGCTCTCGATCAGCACGCCATCGAAATCGAACAGCAGCGCGTCGAAATCGATCATGCGCCCGCCTCCGGCTGGGTGCGGGCGCCGAACAGCGCCGACCCGATACGCACATGGGTGGCGCCGATCATCACCGCTGTCTCGAAATCATCCGACATCCCCATGCTGAGGCCCGTTAGTCCTTCCTCACGCGCCAGCTTCGCCAAGAGCGCGAAATAAGGCGCGGCATCGACCCCGACCGGGGGAATGCACATCAACCCGGCGACCGGCAGGTCCGCCTGCCGCGCCTCGGCAAGCAGCGCGGGCAGGTCGTCGATCGCGCACCCGCCCTTTTGCGGCTCCTCGCCGATATTCACCTGAACGAAGCAGGGCAGACGACGATCCTGCGCATCCATCGCGCGGCCCAGCGCGCCGACCAGTGAGGGCCGATCGACGGCGTGGATCACGTCGGCCAGCGCCACGGCATCGGCCGCCTTGTTCGATTGCAGCTGGCCGATCAGGTGCAGCGTGACGTCGGGAAATTGCTCGCGCAGCGCCGGCCATTTGGCGGCCGCTTCCTGCACCCTGTTCTCACCGAAATGGCGCTGGCCGGCCTCCAGCAGCGGCACGATGGCCTCGGCGCCATGCGTCTTGGAAACGGCGATCAGCGTCACATCGCTTGCCTTGCGGCGGGCGAGCTTGGCGGC
>NZ_JBKBOV010000092.1:0-1642 GCF_046293535.1 Massilia sp.
CAGCCAACGGCGCCGCCCCGGCCGCCGCGGCGCCGCAGGGCCCGGTCTCGGTGCCGCCCTCGCAGCTGCCGGCGACCCCGCAGAGCGGCTCGCCGCAATCGGGCCCGCCGCCATCGAGCCCCGCCACCAACCTCCAGGTGGTCCCGGTCGCGCCGCCCCCGCCCGCGAACCCGGCCACCCAGCGCTGATGGGCAAGCGCGGCTTCACCCTCATCGAGCTGCTGGTCACGCTGGCGATCCTGGCCCTGCTGGGAACGCTGGTGGTGCCGGTGGCCCAGGTCACGGCCCAGCGCCGCGACGAGGTGGAGCTGCGCCGCGCCCTGCGCGAGATCCGCGCCGGCATCGACGCCTACAAGAAGGCCAGCGACGAAGGCCGGGTGGCGAAGGCCGCCGGCAGCACCGGCTATCCGCCGCGCCTGGAGATGCTGGTCGAGGGCGTGCGCGACCAGAAGAGCCCGAAGCAGGCCCAGATCTACTTCATGCGCCGCTTGCCGCGCGATCCCTTCCATGCCGACCCGGGGGCATCGAATGCCGAGACCTGGGGCAAGCGCAGCTACGCCAGCGAGCCGGACGAGCCCAAGGAGGGCGACGACGTCTACGACGTGTATTCGATGTCGGAAAAGCCTGGCCTGAACGGCATTCCCTACAACAAATGGTGAGCATGAGCCCCAAGCCAGTGCGCCTGCGCGCCTTTACCCTGATCGAACTGCTGGTGGTGCTGGGCATCGTGGCCCTGCTGCTGACGCTGGCCGTGCCGCGCTTCTTCCCGAGCATCGACAGCACAAAGGAGACCATCCTCGAGGAGAACCTGCGCAACACGCGCGCGATCATCGACCAGTACCGGGCCGATACCGGGCGCTACC
Source organism: Massilia sp. (assembly GCF_046293535.1). Taxonomy (NCBI): domain Bacteria; kingdom Pseudomonadati; phylum Pseudomonadota; class Betaproteobacteria; order Burkholderiales; family Oxalobacteraceae; genus Massilia; species Massilia sp. The sequence goes on from NZ_JBKBOV010000092.1 coordinate 863, forward strand.
CCGATTCGCTCGAGCAGCTGGTGGAGAAGAAGTACCTGCGCGAGCTGCCGATGGACCCGATCACCGAGAGCCGCGAGACCTGGATCGTGGAGCCGCCGCAGGAGGAAGAGCAGGGCGAGGTCGGCAACGTCAGGAGCGGCGCCCCGGGCAACGACCGCAAGGGCAGGCCCTACGCGGAGCGGTAGCATGGGCCTTCGACGCCAGGCCGGCTTCACCTACCTCGGCCTGATCATCTTCGTCTTCATCCTCGGCATGGTCGGCGCGGCCACGCTGAAGATCGGTTCGCTCCTGCAGCGCGCCCATGCGGAAGAGGAGCTGCTGGAGATCGGCTACCAGTTCAGCACGGCGCTGCGGACCTATGCCGAGGCGACCCCGCGCGGCCAGCCGCCCCAGCCACCCAGCCTGCAGGAACTGCTGCGCGACACGCGCTTCCCGAATCCGCGCCGGCACCTGCGCAAGATCTTCGTCGATCCGGTCAGCGGCAAGGCGGAATGGGGCCTGGTGCGCGCCGGCGAGGGCGGCCGCATCCTGGGCGTGCACAGCCTGTCGCAGGCGGCGCCGCTCAAGCTGGCCAATTTCGACAAGCGCTTCCCCGGTTTCGAGAACCGCGAACGCATCGCCGACTGGAAGTTCATGGCCGACCAGCAGGGCGCGGCGGCGCCGCTGGCGCCGACCGGCGGGGCGCCCGGCATGCCGCCGTTGCCGGGCGCCGCGCCGCAACCGGGCGGCGCGCCTCAGCCGCAGCCAGGCACCGTTCCGCCCGCGCCGCCCCGGGAGCCG